>JALWQB010000275.1 GCA_026994795.1 Deltaproteobacteria bacterium | reverse complement strand
TGGCGCTTTCTGCGTTTTTTAAGGAGCAGATAGTCTCTTTTATAATAACCCTTGTTGTCGGCTTTGGATGTTATCTTGTCGGGATAGAGTTCATTAGCGCCTTTATTGACGGATGGCTTCCCGGTGTTGGGACATTTTTAAATGAGACTTTGGGCATTTCAAGCCATTTCAACTCCTTTGCAAAGGGCGTTATAGACATAGGAGACCTGTTGTTTTTTATCTCTTTTTCATGCCTGTTTCTTATCATCAACATATATACCCTTGAAGGCTATTTGAGAATGAGGGCAGTCAAGACCTTTATGCTAGGCTGCATTATCCTCATAGGGATAGGCGTATTCTTTAACGGCATAATAAGAGACATGAACTTAGGGCGCATTGACCTTACTGAAGACAAGATATTTACTGTATCATCAGCGACCAAAAGGGTATTTGAAAGGCTGACAGTGCCCATAAGGGTAACCTATTATGTATCGCCCAAGGAAAAGCTCCCTACGCCAATGAAGGACATTGAAAGGGATGTTACTGATATGCTTGAAGAGCTTTCAAGGCTGTCATCAAGGTTTACATATAAGGTAGTGCATCCTGAAGATGTGCCAGAAGAGATAGAGGAGATAAAGAAAAAGGGCATAGTCCCGTTTAGCGCCCAGACAATAGAGGAGGACTCCTTTAATATAAAACGCATATATTCGTCTATATCAGTGGGTTATCTTGATAAAAAAGAAGAGGTTATACATCAGGTTGTGCCTGCCTCTCTCAACAATCTTGAGTATGAGCTTGTAAGCAAAATATACAGGCTCACCCTTGAGAAAAATCCTAAAATCGCCCTGTTTACGCCATCTTCTCCAGTTGACCCAAGGCTTAAAATGCTTATGGCAAGGAGTGGAAGGACCCCCAATGAACAGGATAATTTTTCACGCATAAGGGCAATGCTTGAGGCGCAGGGATATGAGGTAGTGAATACCAGCATATCAAAAGAAAGCCCTATCCCGCATGATGCAAGGCTTCTTATGGTAATTGCGCCTGAGAGGCTTTCAGAAAGGCAGCGCTATGAAATATACAGGTTTTTACTGTCTGGACGGCCTGTTTTTATAGCTTCTCAGGCATTTACTTATGCTTATAGCGATGGGCCTGACGGCCTTGAGGTCCATGCCCAAAAAAACGCATCTGATACAAACAAGCTCCTTTCACCATTTGGCATAACCATAGATGACAGTATGTTCTTTGATACAAGGCACATAACCCTTAGCATAACCACCCAGAGGCAAATCGGGATGTTCATGGCGCTGGTGCAAACACCTGTAAACTATCCAAATCAGATAGAGGTGCTGCCTGACCAGATGAATAAATCTCTTTCCATAACCAATTCTCTATCAGGACTATTGTATTTATGGGGCAGCCCCATTGACATAAACGACGATAAGTTGCAGGAACTTAGCATTAAAAAGACTATTTTATTCACATCAAGCAAAGAGGCATGGAAGAGGGCATATCACTTTGGGCCATTAAGTGAAGATGACTTTAATCCAAATAGCGTAAACCCCAAAGGGGCGTCATCTACCAAGCAATATCCGCTATCTGCCCTTTTTGAGGGAAAGTTCCCCAACCCATTTAAGGGAAAGCCTGTACCTAAGTGGAATGAATCTGACAACTCCACAAAAGAAGCTGATGCTATAGGCAAAGATACTGCCCCATCAAGGCTATTTGTAATAGGATGCTCAGAGATGTTTTCTGATACTGCTATCATGGCTATGGGCAATGCCGTATTCTTGTTAAATGCGGTTGATGCATTAAGCCTTGGAGATGAGCTTATCTATATAAGAAATAAGACGCAGGGACAGCGCTTTATAAGGCCGTTATCAGTAAAAGAAAAGCTATTATGGCGGATTATAGCTGTATTTTTAGCACCTTCCATCTGGATATGCTATGGCATAGCAAGGGCGATGAGAAGGCGCAAAAGACGCATACGGTGTGAATAACTTATATAACTCATAAAAGATATTTAAAAATTAAGACGAAAGGAGACCAATAATGAAAAAGTCTCACATCATTGTTTTAACCTTCCTTTTACTATCACTGATTGGAATATATTTTTACAATAAGAGCCCCAAGCAGAATGCGCAACCAAGCATATTTACTACTATAGTCCCTAATTTTAATATTGACGAGGTTGACGATATAAAAGTAGGGATAGACGGGGACAAAAAAGATATGCCCCTTCATATCATAAAAAAACAGGGGGATTTTCTTATAGAGGTGTCAGGCAAAGAGGATGCGGATTCAGGCAATGCTGAACGCAGCCAAAACAGTCTTTCATCTTCAACATTCTTTGCGCCTTGTAATGCAAATAAGGTAAAAAAATTCCTGTCTTATTTAAGAGGCTTAAAAGGGGAGGAAAGGGCAAAGGGGAAGGCTCATTTTGACACATTCAACCTTGCAGATGATACATCCCTTTTAATGGAGGCGACGGGTGGAGGAAAAACAGTATTTTCTATCCTTGTCGGTAAGCGGGGCAAGGAATGGAATACATCCTTTATCCGTATAAAAGGAAAAGATAGCATTTATATCGTAAGAAAGAACCTTTTAAGCCTCGTTGATATATGGGATGAAGCGCCAAAGAAAAACCCGTCATATAATCAGTGGATTGACCTTTCAGTTATATCAGAGACATCTGAGCAGATAGAGGCCATAACTTATGCTACCGCAAAGGAGGTCTGGGGCGTCAGGTTGACCACGCCTGAAGTCGCCACCGTGTCTAATAAGGTAGATGATGAACAGGGAAGCGATAAAAATAGAGATGCCCTTCAAAAAAAGTGGATTTTTACAAAAGATGGAATGGAAAAGGAGATAGACCCAAAAGATGCCATTTCATTTCTAAGCTCTATCCTACCCCTCTATGCTGAAGGGGTGAGCAATCCCAAGTATCTGGATAAATATGGCCTTTCTTCAAAAGATACCTTTGCACGGCTGACTGTTCATATAAAAAATAAAGGGATTAAGCTCTTTCATATAGGCAGAATTGATGAAAAAAAGGGCTATGGATGGTTAAGGGATAAAAGGGGAAATATTTATAAGATAAAGGCAGATACCATGAAAAAACTTATTACTGGCCCAACTGCCTCACCAGATGCCTCGGGCAATAAGATGAATAGCGATAAGGATAAAGGGCTTGATAGGGCATTATCTGGAGAGGATAAGAAGCAGCCCCATAATAAAGAGTAGAACAAGGACTGTCTTTAAATATAACTGTTGCGGGAACTTATTATATACACTCATTCCAATATATGAGCCAAGCGCAAGGAATGGAAGATTTAAGATAAAAAGCCTTATAATCCACCATGTTGTTATGCCAGAAAAGAAGTGAGCGAAGGCAATAATAACCCCTGATATGAGGAAAAACCCAACAAGGGTCCCCTTTATCTCATCCTTTTTCCAGCCTGATAAGGTAACATATATTATTGTCGGAGGCCCGCCTGCCCCAATGCTTGCGCCTATAGCGCCTGTCAAGAGACCAGCAAGATAACCCCACCTCCTCTTAAGCCCCTTTATGGTAAAATCTGGATTTATAAGGCTATAAACGGCATAAGATGCTATGATATAGCCAAGAAGCCTTCTTATAATCAAAGATGATGCATGATGTATAAAAATTATTCCAATTATAATCCCCGGAATTGACCCTAATATAAGGGGAAGGACATTTTTTGCCTTAATATCATTTCTATGCCTTAATGTAAGGATTGAAGTTATAAAAATTCCATTTAATATTGTAAGGGAAACTGCCTCCTTTGGCGGTATAAGCCCGACATAAAATGGCATTGCCACTATTGCAGAGCCAAATCCAGTGGTGCCCTGCGTTAAGGCAGCAAAGAATGTTATAATAATTATTGCAAGTTGCTTTAAGAGACTCAGTTCCATAAGGGGCTTAATTTAATGCCATTTAATAAAAAATAGCAACCTTAAATAAGGAGAAATACTTATGAAGCTCCCTATCTTTATCACAGGGACAGATACAGGGTGCGGAAAGACATTCTTCTCTTCCATATTGTTAAGGGCATTATTAAACTCAGGCATAAATGCGCATTATCAAAAATGGGTCTCAACCGGGGATGCCAAGGCTTCTGAAGACGCAGTTAGCGTATATAATTTTTCTAAGGACTTAATCCCTTCTTACAGCCCCCCTCCACCTGACTCCCTCATAACACCCTATGTATTTAAAAGACCTGTCTCCCCGCACTTTGCCTCAAAGATAGAAAAAAGGGAGATTGACCCTTCAGTCATTCAACAATCAACCTTAAAGCTCTTATCACAGTCTGAAGTCCTATTGATAGAGGGAGTGGGCGGTCTGTTAGTGCCATTAACAGATGATTTACTCCTCATAGACCTTGTAAAACAGCTAAACATGCCTGTTATCATTGTGGCCCGTGCAGGAGTAGGCACAATCAATCACACCCTGCTCTCAATAGAGGCGCTAAAGAGCCGTTCAATTTCTATAATAGGAATTGTATATAATGAGGTAGAGCTAACTGCTGATGATATAATAGATGAAAATATGCGTATAATCACCCGTTTTTCAAACATACCTTCCCTGACTAAAATCCCTTACTTTGAAAGTCTCAGGCCTCCATATCAGCACAAACACCCTGATTCCGCAATAGATAAGCTCATTCAACAGATGAAACATACTATACAAATTATATCTCAATATGGAGACAAGGTAACATGAAATTTGAACAGTTATACAAAAGAGAAAAGCTCATAAATAAAATAACCCTATCCCTGAATCAGGCTGAAGATATGTTAGAGATAATGACCCAGACCTCTCAAGAATTATTAAATATCTTTAACTGTGAGAGGATAACAGTGTATGCAGTTGATGTCCCGAACAAAGAGCTATATTCATACTTTAAGACTGGAGAGAATCCTGCCTATATAAGAGTGCCAATAAATAAATCAAGCATTGCGGGATATGTAGCATGTACAGGCAAAATAGTAAAGATTAAAGACGCCTATTCTGATGAGCATATCAAATGCTACCCCGGCCTAAAATTTGATTATAGATGGGATATGGAATCGGGCTTTAAGACGCGCTCAATATTGTGCGTTCCCCTGATATTAAAAGAGAGATTTTTACAGGGCGTGGTCCAACTACTTAATAAAAAAGAGAAAGAAGGATTTAATGACTATGATGTAAAGCTCATTCAAGACCTCTCAAAGGCCCTTGCTGTAGCAATATACAATCAAAAGAGGATCAATAAAAGATCAAGTAAATTTGAATACCTTATTGAAAACGATATCATCACAAGAGAGGAGTTAGATGAGGCAGTTAAAAGGTCGCGCTCTGAGACTGACGCCATAAAAAGAGATATAAGCTATATACTGATACATGAATTTGGCGTTTCAAAAAATGACATAGGCATTTCTTTATCAAAATACTATGACACTGAGTTCATTGAATTCTCAGACCAGCTAATAATACCTTCTGAATTACTAAAAGGATTAAATATCAAATACTTAAAAAAACGCTTCTGGATACCGATAAAAAAAGAGGGTGATGTTACAGTAATCTTGACAGATGATCCTTTTGACAATGAAAAGCGCAATGAAATAAAGTATGCGGGCATTGCCAAGAACATACGATTAGTTGTTGGTATCAGGGAAGATATTGCAAGATTTATAGAGGTCTTTGCTGGCGATTTATCAGGCATAGAAAAGGCGTCTATTGATGCCTTTATAGAGGAGATGGAAGAGGCCTCAATAGAATATGATACGGAAGCAGGGCCATCTGAGGACGACCTTCTGAATGAAGATGCTCCGGCAGTGGTCAAGCTGGTCACAAGGATAATAAAAGACGCCTATGACCAAGGGGCGTCAGACATACATATTGAGCCTTATCCCGGCAATGCCCCAACTGAGGTGAGATTCAGGCGTGACGGCTCATGTTTTAAATACTTAGACATACCTGCCACTCATATAAGGGCTGTTGTTAACAGGATAAAAATAATGAGCCATTTGGACATATCTGAGAAGAGGCTTCCTCAGTCAGGAAAGATAAAGCTCAAATATGGCTCAAAAGATGTAGAGCTGCGCGTAGAAGTTACCCCAACTGCTGGAGACCTTGAAGATATTGTTATGAGGATACTTGCTGCAGGAAAGCCTCTTCCCCTTGAAAAGATGAATTTCTCTGAAAGAAATCTTAAATACCTGATGGACATAATTAACAAGCCCTATGGGATTATTCTGGTAGTCGGCCCAACTGGCAGTGGTAAGACAACAACCCTTCACTCTATCTTAGGGTATTTAAACAGGTCGGAATGCAAGATATGGACTGCTGAAGACCCTGTTGAAATCACTCAACATGGGCTGAGGCAGGTGCAGGTAAAACCACAAATTGGATATACCTTTGCTGCTGCAATGCGCTCTTTTCTAAGGGCTGACCCTGATATTATCATGGTTGGTGAGATGAGGGATGAAGAAACCGCCCATATTGGCCTTGAGGCATCCCTTACAGGGCACTTAGTGCTTTCAACCCTGCATACAAACTCTGCACCTGAGACAATAACCCGTCTTATTGATATGGGCATGAATCCCTTAAACTTTGCCGATGCGCTGCTTGGCATTCTGGCGCAGCGCCTTGTAAAGACCCTGTGCCCTTCATGCAAAGAACCATATCACCCTGATGAAGAGGAGCTCAACACCATAAGAGAAGAATATGGAGAAGAATTTTTTGAGGAGCTCGGCATGGAATACAATAATAATTTTACGCTAATGAGGGCTGTAGGCTGTGATAAGTGTAATAAAACAGGATATAGAGGCAGAACCGCTATTCACGAGCTCTTAGTTGGTTCAAAGGCCATAAAAAGACTTATCGTAAAAAAGGCGCCTGTTGAAGAGGTATTTGAATTAGGCATTAAAGAAGGGATGAGGACGCTAAAACAAGATGGTATATTTAAGGTCTTAAAAGGACAAACTGACATGGCAAATGTAAGACAGGTCTGTATTGTATAATCCATATATGGCCTAAAAAATAACGATCTAATAACAATCCCTCCATATTACCCATGATTTAACACTGAAAAAAAAGAAAATAATACCTTGACAAATTATCTGATAAATATTAGTGTTACTTTTACAAAAAAAATATCACAAATATTTAAAAGGGGGAGGGGTTTTAATTATGTCAAAAAAAGTCTTTATCTCTATTAAGTCGTTATGCCTTAAAAAAGCAGTCTTTATATTTACGGTGATATTATTATCGGGCATATCTTGTAACGCCTTTGCACATTTTGGCGTATTAATCCCTGATGACGACATTTTTGAGGACGCTTCCCGAAAAGAAATTGGGCTTATTGCAGCGTTTATCCACCCGTTTGAGCAAAAGGCTATGGACATAGGCGGCCTTAAAGAGGTAGGGGTAGTTATTGGAGGAAATAAAATGCTCCTTAACGCCTCAGCGAGGAAGATTTTATTTCTCAATAAAAACGCATTTAATCTTCATTACAAAATCAAGAGGCCAGGAGACCATATATTTTACATGGTGCCCAAACCCTACTGGGAAGGGGCTGAGGGAAAATTTATACAGCATATTACAAAGGTCATTGTCAACGCCTATGGCCTTGAGGATAGTTGGGACAAACCAGTTGGGCTCAAGGCAGAGATTGTTCCAGCTACAAGGCCCTATGGCCTATGGACAGGCAATATATTTTGCGCACAGGTGTTATTTGACGGCAAACCGCTAAAATCTTCACATGTAGAGGTAGAATATTTTAATAATGGCCTAAAACTAAAGGCGCCCAAAGAGGCATATATCACCCAAGTCATTAAGACAGATACAAATGGCAGGTTCTGTTACGGGATACCCAAAGGGGGCTGGTGGGGCTTTTCTGCCTTGAATGAAATAGAAGACGCTATGGTCTATAATGGTCAAAATGTCCCCCTTGAGGTAGGGGCGGTTATCTGGATAAGGGCAAGGGATATAGAATAGGGATATAAATAAAGACATGCACATCTCAGAGGGAATACTCCCAATGTGGACACTTATTGGAGGGGCAGGCTTAAGCGCCCTCCCATTATACATGGGATTTAAGGCCCTTAATGAACGCAATATGGCAAAGACAGCCCTTTTTGCCTCTGCATTCTTTGTCGCCTCCTTAATCCATATCCCTATTGGGCCAACCAGCTCCCACCTTATCCTGAATGGCCTGCTTGGGATAGTATTGGGGCCGAGGGCAGCGCCTGCCATCTTTATAGCCCTGTTGCTTCAGGCTATAATATTCCAGTTTGGAGGCATTACTACCCTTGGCGTAAATACATTCAATATGACGCTGCCAGCCCTTGTATGTTACTGGATAACAAGGCCATTTATAAACAATTTTATGACTAAATACCCTGTAAGGACTGCAATAATTTGCGGCATAGCCTCGTGCTTTACCGTATTGTTAAGCGCCACTCTCACCGCATTATCACTCTTATTCGCCAATAAAGAAGGCTTTTGGCTAACCTCAAAGATGCTCATTATATCTCATGTCCCTGTTGCAATTATTGAAGGAATAATTACTGCATTTATTATAAAGGGCTTAATAAAGATAAAAAAAGAGGTTTTACTATGAATATAGTAAAAATTATTATATTAATCATTAAAGACCTTTTAAGGGCATTTCAAAAAAACTCTTTTTATCGCCCTCATCCCATAACCCTCATTCTATTTTCTATGATTTCAATGACAATTATAATGGGTATCAACCCTAATAATGTCTATTCTCACAGGATAATGGCATTTGCCTCTTTTGACGGGGGAAAAATAGATATAGATGGCTATTTCTCAAACGGCAACAAGATTAAAGGCGCAAATGTCATTATAAAGGATAATGATGGCGTAATAGTGGCAAAAGGCGCTACCAATAAGGATGGTAAATTTAGCTTCATACCCCAAAAAAGCGGAAACTATGACATAATCGTTGATGCTCATGGCGGCCATATTGCAAGAACAAATATCAGCATACAGCTTGAAGAAAGCGGCAGCAGCTTAACCGCTATAAAAAAAACACCCAATAATGATAATGGCATTGAAGATAAGAATATTAACGAATTAAACAAGGACGATAAAACAATTCTAAGGGAATTAAGGGGGATTAGACAGGAGGTTCATGCCTTGAGGATTGAATATGAAAAGGTAAAGCTCCGTGATATAATAGGGGGCATTGGATATTTATTCGGCATATTTGGGGTGATAACAATTGTTAAGAAAATACGCAGATGAGCCAGATAACTCATCATCATTTCTTGGGTGTATTGACCCGAGGATAAAGCTCATAACTCTAATTATACTATCATGGACGATAGCTGCCATAGACAGCAAATTGATACAGGTCATCTCTCTTGCGCTCGGGATTACTTTTATCCTTTTTTCTCGGTTAAGCTATAAGGAGATTATCGTTAAAATAACCCCTGTAAATATCTTTATATTCTTTATATGGCTTACTGCTCCATTTACCACACAGGGAGAGCCATTTTGGACACTCAGCAATACGCTGACTATCACAAAAGAGGGGGTTGATATAGCGCTTGCAGTATCCCTTCGCTCTAATGCCATCATACTGATAACAATAGCGCTTCTAAGCACCTCCTCAATTACCCACCTTACCCATGCAATGAGCCACTTAAGGCTCCCTCAATCCCTTATCCAGCTATTCTATTTCACCTGGCGCTATATACACATGCTTAATAAAGACGCCCAGATTATCATAAATGCAATGAAATTAAGGGGATTTACCCTTAAAACATCCTTGATATGCTACAAAGGGATCGCCTATCTTATTACGGGTCTTTTTATAAAGAGTTATGAGAGTGGAAGACAAATAGAGAGGGCAATGGAGCTTA
>JALWQB010000274.1 GCA_026994795.1 Deltaproteobacteria bacterium | reverse complement strand
CCGCCAATACTAACAGAGGTTGCCACTTTTCTGGTTGTGCCATCAGAGAGGGTTATTTCCATCCCATCTATCTTTACATTCTCTCCGACTGCAGGATATGAAAGCCCCTGAGACTCCCAATACCATATTGGTCCAAGGCCATAAACAGTAACAGTCTCTGTGCCTGTATCAATAACAGCGCCTCTACCAAATTGTCCAATCTCCTTAACGGTTCCCTCAGTAGAAAATGGCGTGCCGCTTGCGAATAATGACTGGACAGGCGCTTGCGTGGCCATCCCTTGAGATGCCCCTTGCTGAGAATAACCATTCATCATCATGCCTCTGCCATGAGGCCCCCATGAGTAGGCATAGCCTCCCATCATCAAGACAAAAAACATCATAAAAACAACTAACCTCTTCATAATAACTCCTCCTTATTTAATTAAGTTAATTTTTATTTGACCATAACATCATGGCCTTGCCTTTTATATATCAAGATTGATGCCAGATTAGATTTTTTTAAAAAACAATTTATATCAATGGGTTAATACAAAAGAAAAGAGGAGAAAGGCGACATTTATTGTCATTTTCGACATTTTTGTCTAAGCAGTCAGGGATAATATATTGATAATATTATTTATAGGTAGCGCATGTATTTTCTTCAAAAAAGGCATTATCTTGCCAGTCTGATACCTGTTTTAGCGTATAGTGGATCGATTCCTAAACAGTATTTCATAATGATTACAATTGTGGTATAGTTTCTCCAACACCGTGAAAAAGAGGAATAATATGCCGTTTATACGAGACCGGAGTTAAAATTTTCAGTGGGGACACTGTAGGGGCACGTTGCAACGTGCCCCTACATTTGTAGCAATGGTTTTATCCCATCGTTTTTAAATATTGATTTGAAGTTGTTGCCATAAATAATGATATGCTCTTTAGGAATCGATCCAATAGTTAAAGATATTGATGTTTAAAGATAGAAATGCCTGCCGCCATTTGACCGTATAGCGGCAGGCATTAGATTGGGGGCAGGGGCAACAGTTATATCGCTTCTTTGCCTCGCTCTCCAGTTCTTACGCGCACTACCTCCTCTACTGGCAAGACAAAGATTTTACCGTCTCCTATCTTTCCAGTTATGGCAGCCTCTCTTATCTTTGCAATAACCTGCTCTACAAGCTCCGCCTCCACGATAATCTCAAATTTTACCTTTGGAATAAAGTCAACTGTATATTCAGCGCCTCTATATATCTCTTTATGTCCCTTCTGTCTTCCATATCCCTTTACCTCTGAAACGGTCATACCTTTAACCCCCATGTCATCAAGGGCGTCTTTTACATCATCTAATTTGAAAGTCTTAATTATCGCTTCTATCTTTTTCATAGCAGTAGAGTCCTCCTTTTTCTTACGGCTTACGGCCAATCACTCTAAGAGCTATAGGCTATAGCCTATCTCGCTATGCTGGGTAAGGTCCAGGCCCTGCACCTCTTCTTCATCCGTAACCCTTATGCCGACTAATGCATCTATTATCTTCAAAAGAATAAAAGTAATGAGCATTGAATATACAATAGCGGCAATAGCGCCTATGAACTGCACTATTAACTGATGGGGATTGCCAAAAAAGAGCCCATTTGCACCGTCAGGGTTCCATGCTGTAGAGGCAAAAAGTCCTGTGGCAAGCGCCCCCCAAAAACCCCCTATGCCATGCACCGCAACTACATCAAGGGCGTCGTCATAGCCAAAACGGCCTTTAAGAAATACAGCGCCATAACACAGAACGCCTGCAGCTAATCCGATAATTATGGCAGATATCGGCCCTACGAACCCTGCAGCAGGGGTTATTGCCACAAGCCCTGCAACAGCGCCAGAGGCGGCGCCAAGGGTAGTAGGTTTTTTCTGGAAGACCCATTCTGCCATGACCCACGATAATAGGGCCGCCCCTGTAGCTATCTGCGTGGTAAAGAATGCCAGCGCCGCAGTCTTTCCAGCGCTCAATGCGCTTCCTGCATTAAAGCCAAACCACCCAAACCACAATATACCGGCTCCAAGGATGGTCATTGGCAGATTATGCGGATGAAATGCCTCTTTGCCAAAACCCCTTCTCTTGCCCAGCGTTATAGCGCACGCAAGCGCAGCCGCTCCAGAGTTTATGTGTATTACAGTGCCGCCTGCAAAATCAAGCGCTCCCATATCCGCAAGCCATCCACCGCCCCATACCCAGTGACATACGGGGAAATAGACAAGGCTTGTCCAAAAGACAGTAAAGAGCAAAAAGGCAGAAAATTTCATTCTCTCAGCGTATGCCCCTGTGATTAAGGCAGGGGTAATGATGGCGAACATTAACTGAAATGCACAAAATACAAGCGCAGGTATTGTGTCTGAGTATGGGCCAGGCTCAAGGCCAATCCCTTTTAAAAAGACACTGTCAAGCCCGCCAATGAGGCCGCCTATATCCGGACCAAATGAGAGGGAATAACCATATATTACCCATAGAAGCGATACGATGCCAAG
>JALWQB010000273.1 GCA_026994795.1 Deltaproteobacteria bacterium | reverse complement strand
CTCAGAAGCAGGGACGAGCATGGCCTCTTTTCCATCTGTTACCACCTCTTTTATTGGCCTGAGGTCGCTTGCAATAACAATTCTCGCACATGCCATTGCCTCTATGAGCTTCATAGAGCTAAAGGAATTTACAGTAGATAGACCCGGCTGATATGGTATTAACGCTATTTCAGCCCTTTCATACAGGCTCAAAACACGATTATGAGGTATTAACCCGAAATTTTCAATATTGCTATGCTGTAATCTATCTGAATTTCTCCCTGCAACCAATATATGATAACCCCTCTCAGCAATACCCTTTATTATATCTTCTCCACGAGACCTATCCACAGTGCCAATGTGAACAAGGGTTGGGGTCTTAATCCTTTCGGGTATTAATGGCGATGCCCCTGAAAAATAGCCTGTATCCACGCCGCTTGGTATAACGATAACCCTTTCAGCCAATATACCCCATTTAATAAGCTCTTCCCTCAAGCTATCGCTTATCGCCACAACCCATCTTACAATGCCCGCCTCAGCTGCATGCCTCAACAAATTAATGCCATCCGCCCCCGCCTCTAAGATAGGATCTGTCTCATGCGCCTCAAATACATGGGGTATTGAATGCCTTATAAGCCCTTGACATAATCTCCATGAGCGGACAAATACCATAGATTTTAAAAGTCTCTTTTTATATAACATAAAAAACGGCCAGAATTTAAACTTTTTCCATCTTGAATGCAAAAAAGATGAAAATCGCAGATTAACCCCTGATGCTCCAAGCTCATTTAAGCGTTCATCAAGAGAAATATTTACAAGCCTTGCAGGAGGCATAAAGAGGGTAAAGCGATTTGGCATCAAAGAACCAATCGCCTTTGACGTCTTAAGCGTCTGGACAAGGTTGGCCATTCCTCTATGCAGCCTGCTTGTGCTAAGATACAAAAACTCTCTTTTGTGGGCTATAGCTTGCATCTATTTCTATTTATTATATTTATCACCATTTAACAACATTAAATGATGCCTTCTGGCCTCAAAAGCATCGTTAAATACTGAGCTCTCTTTTAAAACAATTTCTGAAAATGCCATAAACATCTGATGCGCCGCCACATCTGGGGGCATAGCCCCTGAACCCGTGCAAAGGCCGGGGATTGAAACAGTTTCAATATCAGGATGGCTCATTGCCGCAATCAGTATGGCCTTCATTGCCAAATATGCGTTTACAGAATTGGCTACATCTCTACAGGCAGGCACCCTCATTGTTGGTGCGGATATAAGATAGGAAATATCCTTATCGCCCGTAGGGACTATAAGCGCCTCTCCAACCAGTAACTCTCCTAATGGGCGCTCTTTTATCATCTTCTGCATCTCCTGCTCTATAGAATGACCGAATCTTCTTACAATCAAAAGGTCTAAGCCACCTCCCATAAATCCAAACGAGTTTGCAGGGTTTGAGATCGCATCTGCTACAACTTCAGTAATATCTGCCTTAATGACCTCAACTGCTGAGATAGAGCCAAAATGCCTTTTAAAGGCGTCTCCTAAGACATCATCCCTATAGACTAAATAATATTTCATTTATCATCCTCTATAGTTATACCTAAATTCTGCAATACATTAAGCAGGTAAAAATGGACGCTTTCAAAGCTTTGGAATGCCCATGTCAATAGCGAGTTTAATTTTTCTTTATGGTCAGTGTAAGCTGTAGCGATACAATTTTCAATAGCAGCCTTTTTCGCAAGGCGTCAAAGCCGCTTTATTAGATTCAGATGGGGTGAATGTTAGGAGATATGTTAAAAGCATACGATTTATTTGCTCCTGACATAAGGCATTAGCATGGAGATTGACGCTGTCTCCAGACAGATATCCCCTTTGTAATTTCCTCTTGAAAAGAAAGTTGAAATGGTATAGGCTTCTTGACGGCAGCTTTTTCTTTTCTTAATGTTTTTAGTAGCTTATTTTTATCAAACATAATTATACCGGAGCTGTTTTTTTAAAAGGATTTTTTTATCTTTTTCAATAAGTTAAATATATATTTTCATCCTATGCTTATTGTAAAATTTTAGTAAACTATTTAGGAGTGATATTATGTTAAAAAAATTATCAGACAGATGTAATTGGGATAATTTAATTATTAAAAAATTTGCGAGAGTTGATGAGTTAAAAGGCGCTAATCACTATAAAGAGGGCGGTTTTACCCTTATTGAGCTATTGGTAGTTGTTATAATAATTGGTCTTTTGGCAAGCCTTGTTGCGCCTAAATTTTTTGGAAAGCTCTCTCAAAGCAGGATACGTACAGCAAAGGCGCAGATAGAGCTTTTAGGAGCGGCTCTTGATGAGTTCAGACTTGATAACGGCCGTTATCCTACGACTGAAGAAGGGCTTAATGCCTTGAGAACAAGGCCAGAGGGCCTTGAGAATTGGGCAGGCCCATATCTGCCAAAGCCTGTGCCTAAAGACCCCTGGGGCCATAAATATGTGTATAGTTCCCCAGGGGAACATGGAGACTATGACTTGATGAGCTATGGACGAGATGGCGCACCGGGCGGCGAGGGTGAAGATGCTGATATTGTAAGTTGGGAATAGCATAATACTTAATCCTGTACGGCAAAAGGGGCGGAAAGGATTTTAAACGAATAAATAAGGGGTTATACCCGATTTTTTTGTTGATTGGGGTTTGAAGCGCCTAAGAGCGTCTTCTCTCCGCACTCCTCGAATCTTGGGCAAATTCGCCGATTGCAGGGTTTAGGTTGTAAGTTTTTGTGATGTTTTAATGGCTTATTTAAACAAACAAACTAATATTATGATTTGTGATTTTTGATATATCAAATTATTCAAATTATTATTAAGGGTTGATTTTAATGTTACAGGTTCAGATTAAAAATATTGAGGTATCAGACTTTCCAGAAAAACCCCCTCTTATTAATGGGCTTTCTCCTCAACAGATGAAACAGTGGAAGGTATTGCCAATCGCAATGGACGATGATGCCTTAAATGTGGCAATGGCAATGCCAGAAGATGTATATCTTATAGAGATTATAGAAGATATATATAAACGTCCTGTCCTTGCATTAAGGGCGCAGGAAGAAGATATCCTTGCCACTATTTACCGCTGGTATGAAGCAGACCTTGATATTGCAGGTCAGAGTCAGGAAGATGAAGAAAAGAGAGAGCTTGATGAGCTATGGGATGACCCTGAGCAGTTAAAGGATATGGCATCTGAGGCCCCTGTGATTCGTCTTGTCAATCATATTATATCTCAGGCCCTTGAAGTAAAGGCATCTGATATACATTTTGAGCCTTATAGAGACAAGTTCTCTGTAAGGTTCAGGATTGATGGGGTGCTGCATGAGGTTGAGACCATATCAAAAAGGCTCCAGCCAGCCATAACTTCCCGCATCAAGCTGATGGGAAAGATGAATATAGCTGAGATGAGGCTGCCCCAAGACGGCAGGATAAAGGTCAAGGACAGGGGAAGGGATATTGACATCAGGGTCTCAACGCTTCCTACCCTGTTTGGCGAGAGCATTGTTTTAAGGCTCTTAAATAGAGATGAGGTAAGGCTTGATTTTGAGAGTCTTGGCTTTCCAGATGATACTATGGAGTCTTTTGATGCAGTTGTTAAAAGGCCTTATGGGCTTGTGCTTGTTACAGGCCCTACAGGGAGCGGAAAGACCACAACCCTGTATGCAGTAATGAACAAGATAAATTCCCCTGACAAGAAGATAGTTACAGTAGAAGACCCTGTTGAATATCAGCTTGACGGCATAAATCAGATACAGGTGCGCCCCAAGATTGGATTAAATTTTGCCAGCGCCCTCAGGACGATATTGAGGCAAGACCCTGATATTATACTTGTAGGAGAGATAAGAGATGCAGAGACCGCTGAAATTGCAATACAGTCCGCGCTTACTGGCCACATGGTATTTTCCACCCTTCATACAAATGATGCGCCAAGCGCCATAACAAGATTGCAGGAGATGGGGGTTGAGCCATACCTGCTGGCATCGTGTCTCCTTGGAGTGCTCGCTCAGAGGCTTGTAAGGGTAATATGCAGAGAGTGCAAGGAGGAGGTGGAACTTGATTACGAAGGCATATATAAGGATATGTTGCTCCATGATTTTAAGATAGACCCTTCTGATTTGCCCTTTCAATCTATAGATACCAGTAACAAAAGCAACAACAATACCGAGACTATAAATTTTGTCAATAAACATAAAAAAGGTGTCTTTAAAGGCAAAGGCTGTAAATCCTGTGCTAATACAGGATATTCTGGTAGAACTGGCATATATGAGCTTTTACTTGTAGATGAAGATGTAAGACACCTTATTGTGAGCGGGGCAGACAGCTCTGCCATACAAAAGGCTGCCTGTAGGGCTGGCATGAGGACATTAAAGGAAGACGGCCTTAAAAAGGTATTTGAGGGCATTACGACCTTTGAAGAGGTGCTCAGGGTTTCAAATTAATATGGCTCAATTTTCGTGTGAATATTTAGACAAAGAAGGTGGGAGAAAGGTCTCTTTAGAAGAGGCTGATTCAAGAGATGAGCTTATAGCCCGATTATTGGATCAGGGTTTTCAGCCCATAAAAATAAAACGGGCAAAGAGGCTTGAGACCATTTTTCCCCGCTCTATTAATAAAAATCGCTTTTCGCATGATGACATAGTATATTTTACAAAGGAGCTTTCGGACCTCATTGATGCCGGGGTGCAGTTGGAGAGGGCGTTAAAGATAGTGGCTGATTCATGTGATAAAGAGGCGGTGAGGGAGGTCTCACTTGAGCTTAAGGAGGCAATTCAGGAGGGGCAGAACCTATCAGAGGCGCTTTCTCGCTATCCCCATATATTTAGCCCGCTTTATGTGAATATGGTAAGAGTGGGAGAGATGGGAGGGGTGCTTTCAGAGGTCCTAAAAAGGCTTGAGGGCTTTTTAGAACGATATAGAGAGATAAGAAATTTCATCATAACTTCTTCCATTTATCCTTCAATCCTTGTCCTTGTAGGCATTATCTCCATTTTTATACTGATAACCTATGTTGTTCCCAAGTTTGGTCAGATATTTGCCGACCTAAACCAGCCAATGCCTTTTATGACCCAAATGATAGTGTCTTTTAGCATAGTTGTAAAGAAATGGTGGTGGCTTATGGCCTTAGTTATTGTCCTCGGCGCTGTAACAGCAAAGAGAAGGCTAAAGACCGTTGAGGGTAAAAGGGCATTTGATACCCATATCCTGAAGGTTCCAGTAGCAGGACATCTTGTCGGGCTTTCAGAGTTCAGCAGGATGGCAAGGACGCTTGGCACACTTATTGAGAGCGGTGTCCCGATCCTGAAGGGCATATCGCTTTCAAAGGAGGTTGTGTCCAACTTGAGGCTGAAAGAATCGCTTGATAAGCTTTATAAGGGCGTAAGACAGGGTAAGAGTATGAGCCTTCTTATGAAACAAGACCCATTGTTCCCATCGCTTATGGTGCACATGGTAGCAGTTGGAGAGGAGACAGGCGCGCTTGGAGAGATGCTCATTAAGGTTGCAGATGATTTTGAAAAGAGGATACAGGCAAGGACTAAGATGCTCCTTTCGCTGATAGAGCCTATCACCATCGTATTTATGGGAGTAGTTATAGGCGGGATAATAATGTCTATGCTTCTGGCAATACTCGGGATAAACGATGTCAGCTTTTGATTAAAAAAGGTTTATAGGAAAATATTTATCCTATGAACAAATATTTTGCGGATCAACTTTTAAGCCCTGAGGAGAGAAATATGAACAGCAAAATACAGGGTATGATTGAGGCCGAAGTTATTTCTGTTGATATAAGAGGATTTACTTCATGGGCAGAAAATGTTGACGTTTTTCCATACTTAGATATATTTAGCGAAGAATTTTATAAAATTTTAAGAGAAATTTTTGTTAATCATAAAATAAAGACCTTAGGCGATGGCGCATTAATAATTAATGAATTGCCGGAGTCAAGAGATAGCGACTATAGATTTCCACAAAAAATAATCAAAGAAACCATAAAGAAGATCAACAAAATTGACAATAGATTTCAGAAGATGTGCAATAAATTATCAAAAAGATATGGTTCATCAATACCATTATCATTAGGCTGGGGAATCACTAAGGGATGGATAAAACGCATAGGAAGAGATTTTATAGGGGCTGAAATCAATAAAAGTTCCCGCTTATGTGATATAGCGCGTCCAAGGGGTGTAGTTATAGATAAGGATGATTTTCCAATTATCCCCAAGTTACCTAAATCTATAGCTATTGAGTTTTTTGAACAAAGGAGAAAGTTAAAGGACTTACGTAATGAAATCAATGTCTGGGTTTCAAAGGAAATAGCCAGTCAATTCTTTATTAGAGAGGATATTAGATTAACTTCAGAGGTTCATATTGCCGGTATCTGTGTTAAAAAAGAAGGCGATATAATAAAGGCCCTTATTGCAAAGAGAAGCAGCAACCGTAAATTGTTTCCTGATTTATATGAAGGTTGCGGGGGACAATTAGATAGAAATGAAACATTTATTACAGGAGTAAAAAGACATTATAAATTAGAGTTAAAGATTGATGTAGATGTGATAGAAGACATCCACAGGTTTTATTATATAACCTATCCTAATGAACCAATAATACCTGGGGTAAAATTTCTTTGCGTTTACAGGGGAGGGACGCCAACATCTGAAAATCACACTGAAATTAAATGGGTTAGTGAAAATGATTTGAAAAAAATCCCAGAAGAAAACTTTATCCCTGGATTAAAGCAGGATTTTCTTGATTTTATTGCTAAATTCAAAAAATCAATAGACGCCTAACAAATTATGCTCTCTCAAGTAATTTCCGCAATACTACATGGTATAGAGTCAAAAAGAATAGTAGTTGAGGCAGATATATCAAGGGGTCTTCCTAATTTCCAGATTGTAGGGCTTCCAGAGGGCGCTGTAAAAGAGGGCAAGGAGAGGGTGAGGGCTGCAATAAGGAATTCAGGCTATGAATTTCCCATGAAGAGGATAACCGTCAACCTTGCCCCTGCTGACCTCAAAAAGGAGGGGAGCGGGCTTGACCTTCCAATAGCCATAGCCCTCCTTGCTGCCACAGGGCTTATAAATGGGGAGAATGAGAAGATAAGGAATACGCTATTTGTTGGAGAGCTTTCTCTTGATGGTACATTAAGGCCGATAAGGGGCGTTCTGCCCATTGCTATTGGGGCAAAGACGCTTGGGCTAAGGGAAATTGTCGTCCCTTATGAAAATGCGAGGGAGGCGGGCGTCATTGATGGCATAGAGGCGAGAGGTGCAGGGCACTTATCTGAGGTTGTAGAGTATCTTGTGGCTAAAAGGGAGCTTTATAAGCCTGTTGTCAATCTAAAGGACATTACAGAGGCATCTGAGCCATATCCTGTTGATTTTTTAGATGTCATAGGCAATGAGCATGCAATACGCGCCCTTGAGATAGTGGCGGCAGGCGGACACAACTGTCTGTTGTCTGGCCCGCCTGGCTCAGGAAAGACCATGCTGGCCAAAAGGCTTCCTACAATAATGTCGCCTATGACGATAGAAGAGGCGATAGAGACCACATCTATTTACAGCGTGGCAGGCCAAATAAAGGATGACAGGATACTTTGCTCACTGCGCCCATTTTGTTCTCCACACCATACTATATCAGATGTAGCGATAATAGGAGGGGGGCAGTGGCCAAGACCGGGTCAGGTAAGCCTTGCCCATAATGGGGTGCTTTTCCTTGATGAGATGTCTGAATTCAGCCGTTCTGTGCTTGAGGCCCTTCGGCAGCCCATTGAAGATGGGGTCGTTACCATAGCAAGGGCAAGGCTTTCCGTAAAATATCCCGCAAATTTTATCCTTGTCGGCGCGAGGAACCTGTGTCCATGTGGAAACATGGGGTCAAAAAACAGGGAATGCACCTGCTCCTACAGCCAGATTAAGCGTTATAATGCACGCATATCAGGCCCAATACTTGACAGGATTGATATACATATTGAAGTGCCTTATGTTGATGTCTCTGAAATAAATACAAAAATGAGAAAAAGTAACAATAGTGCACAGTCTTCAAAAGAAATTAGAGAAAGGGTAAAACAGGCAAGGGATATTCAAACTGAGAGATTTAAGGGTAGGGATATATCAGTAAATGCAAAGATGTCTCCATCAGATATAAAGGAGCTGTGCGCTATTAGCCATGATGATGAAATGTTTTTTGAATCTGCTGTATCTAAATTGGGATTAAGCCTCAGGGCATATCATAAGGCTATAAAGGTTGCACGTACAATCGCTGACCTTGATAATAGCAAAACCATATTGCGTAGACATTTGACTGAGGCGCTTCAATATCGAACCCCAAATTTAACATAATTCGGGATTGAGGCTGCCCCCGACAACACGCAGGGGCGCTTGAGCGGCAAATCCGCTGATTCGCTTTTGGATTGACGGCGCATTATAATTAGATTATCTCGTATAGTGAAACAGCCTTTGGGTAGAATATACATGGTGTATATTGCCATAAGGAGATATATATGGCAGATGTGGAGTAACGGAGATTTTATTTATGGGATAGTAGAATAAGAGCAGGAGGTTTTATGACAGGACCTGATAGGAGGGGACATTTTGGCATATATGGCGGTCGTTATGTCCCAGAGACACTGATGCCCTGTCTCTTTGAACTGGAAGAGGCATATAATGAGATACGGCATACTGAGGAGTTTAAAGAGGAGTTTGTCTCTATTTTAAGGGATTATGTTGGAAGGCCCACACCGCTTTATGAGGCAAGGAGGCTTTCTGAGTATCTTGGAAAGGGCAGGGTATTTTTAAAGAGGGAAGACCTTACCCATACTGGCGCTCATAAGATAAATAACACTATTGGTCAGGTGTTGCTCGCAAAGAAGATGGGCAAAAGGCGCATTATTGCTGAGACAGGGGCAGGTCAACACGGGGTTGCCACTGCAACTGCTGCTGCCCTTATGGGCCTTGACTGTATTGTGTATATGGGGAGAAAGGACACGATAAGGCAGGCAATGAATGTGTTTCGCATGGAGCTTACTGGCGCAAGGGTTGTGCCAGTTGACTCTGGCACCATGACCTTAAAGGATGCCATAAACGAGGCAATAAGGGACTGGGTTACAAATGTCCATGATACCTATTACGTCATAGGCTCTGTTGTAGGGCCTCACCCCTATCCTTTAATTGTGCGTGATTTTCAGAGCGTTATTGGCAGGGAGACAAGGCAGCAGATAGGAGAGCATATTAAAGAAGGCGCAATGCCAACCCGCATAATCGCCTGCGTTGGCGGCGGAAGCAATGCAATGGGCATATTTTATCCTTTTATAGAAGATAAGGATGTCCTGCTTACAGGGGTTGAGGCAGCAGGGGAGGGCATTACCACTGACCATCATTCCGCAACCCTTTCCTGCGGCTCTTGCGGCGTATTGCACGGGGCAATGAGTTATCTATTGCAGGATAAGTGGGGGCAGATTAAGGGTGCGCATTCTGTCGCCCCTGGGCTTGACTATCCGGGGGTCGGGCCTGAGCACAGCGCATTAAAAGATATGGGCAGGGTAGAATATGTGGCAGTGTCTGATAAAGAGGCGCTTCAGGGCTTTAAGGTATTGTCCGAGATAGAGGGCATTATACCGGCGCTTGAAAGCGCACATGCCATTGCCTATCTTTTGAGGCTAAAGGATATGAATAAACTTGATGACAATGATATAATTGTGGTAAACTTGTCTGGAAGGGGCGACAAGGATGTAAGCTCTGTTGCAGAAATCTTTAAGGATGAGAGGTTATAAGGTGGCTTCCGTATCTATAAGTTCAGTGTTTAACAGGCTTAAACAGGATAATGAAAGGGCGTTTATCCCGTTTATTACAGCAGGATATCCTGATATTGACATGACCGCGCCCCTTTGCGTCAAAATGGCTGAAGAGGGGGCGGACATCATTGAGGTGGGCATACCCTTTTCTGACCCCCTTGCTGATGGCCC
>JALWQB010000272.1 GCA_026994795.1 Deltaproteobacteria bacterium | reverse complement strand
GATATTGTCCCTGACTTTCTCTGCATTTCAAAGGGACTCACTGGAGGGACCCTTGCCCTTGCCGCCACCATTACGTCCGATGAGATATACATGGCGTTTTATGACGACTATATAAAGGGTAAGACATTCTTTCACGGACATACATTTACTGCAAATCCAATTGCCTGCACTGCTGCAAAGGCGTCATTAGAGCTTATTGGAGACAGAAATGAGGATATAATAGCATCTGTAAAGAAAAAAGAACTGCTTATTCAAGCTCTTTCCTCAAAATTTTATCAATTTCCATTTGTGGGAGATATAAGGGGCATAGGCATGATAATTGCTTTTGAGCTTGTAATGGATAGAGACTTAAAGACGCCGTTTCCACAAGGGTTAAGGGCGGGCTGGAGAATGTATCTTACAGGGCTTAAACATGGCCTTATACTCCGCCCACTTGCTGATGTAACATATTTGTTTCTTCCGCCTGCCATAACATTAAGACAGATAGAGGACTGTTTTGAGAGGTTATGGGATACCTTTAAGGAATGGGAAAGGGATATATGGCCAAGGTTGTATAATAGTATAGTGGACCCCAAAAACTGGACAGAGTAATAAGATATTGTGTATCATAAGATGATTTCAAAAGATAGGATAATGTTAGATGTAAAAAACATAAAATTTATGGACAAAAGGAAAATAAAATGATTTTATCTGAAGAAATTCAAGAAGAACTTCATAAAATTGCTTTACAAGTAAATAAAGAGGTTATCGTAGCCCTCCCCAAAATACATTATAATTAGGAATAATTTTTTTTATTTTTTGCATTAAGTCCAGTCTAAACTTTGTGAAATCGTCTGAAAAATGTGGGGTGAGTAGTTCAAGGGGGTTCACAGGTACCCCTGCTGTGGTGGCTATGCGGACTGTATTATTCTTGCAAACACAGCACAGTTAGCCTTCTACAACCTTTCCCTTCACAGAGCCGTGTTTATCAAGGCATATTTCCCATCCCACAGGCCTCTTTATACTTTCCTCATGGGGCTCTGGCACAAGGGCAAAGTCCTTAAACCTGAAGCTCAAATAATCCCTTTCAAATGGCCCACGCACCGTTAGCGCCCAGTTGCCCGTCATCTGGTCTAATGGCGGGATAAAGAGGTGTATTTCGCTCCCTACAACGAGGTGGTGAATGAGGACCCCGTAAAGGGCCATAAGCTCCAGAAGACAGGCCTTGCGGGTCTTTAACACCTCAAGCGGGAGACAAAGGTGTTCCCATGACACCACCTTTTTTTCATTAATTGGCCTGCACTCAATGATGCCTGAGACCAGAGACGATGCACACCCTACTAAGTCTTTTACAGAAAGCTCAGGGATATGCCTTTTGGCTGTGAAGATCATGGTGGTGGCGATGTGTTTTAACTCATGGGAATTGCCCTCTATTAAGGCCATCTGGAGCCATTTATATTCTATTTCTTCAAACTCATAGGGGCCAACAGTATTTCGGATGTTTATGACCCTCTTAAGCTCTTTATTACGCACAGGGACAGGAAGGACGGTCTGTAATTTGTTGGTATTATCTAACATATTGATAGTGAATGGAATCTCCCATAAAGAGATGTTATTGCTAATATGCGTAGGGGCTGATTGAGGCAGGTCTTGTGGAGGGGTTGCAGGGCATTTGGGGGCAGGTTCTTTTGGAAGTGGCTCTTTTTTGTGTGGAATTTTTTGTAGAGACTGTTTTTGTATAGTGGTTTTCTTCTCGCTCTCTATTGGGGGGCATAAGTGAATACCCAAAAGGCCTCCAATGCCAGCGAACATGCAGGGGGCAATAAGAGAGAATCTAAAATCGCTAAGTTGACCATAAAGATTAAGGACAAGCATAATGGCTGAAGATGCGGTAAATATGGTAAGTCCTATAAGGCGTCTTCTTGCCCTTGAGACAGGACAAAATGCCCTTATGAATAGGGGTCTTGGCTCATCTGGCGGTTCATCAGACTGTATTATCCTTGCAAACACAGCACAGAAGGTAAGGATAATAAAATAGAGACAAAATCCCCCATATAGGAGATTTTCAAGGGTGCCCATATTCCGTGTGAACAGGGCTCGTGTTACAATTGGCCAGATGATGAGATACAACAGTGCAGAAAGACTGGTCATGGCCTCTTTTCTTGAAGGTTATAAAGTGCCAGGATACCAAAATGCCCACAGATAGAAGGGATGGTCAAGTGAACTCTTGGGTCCAATCCATCCTTAATGCGCTCTTTCCATTGCCCTTCCCATTGTTCCAGATAATATCTGTCATTAACTGGCAGAAATGTGGCAACTACAGGCCTGTCCTTATGGCTGGAATATGTCTTGGCAAAAGGGGAGCGGATATACAGCCTTACATCTCTTTTCCACAATTCATCAGGTCTCTTGAACTCCTCCTGCTCTAATATACAGAAGTCCTCTCTTACATGACACCTCTCTATCACATCCACTGCAATGCCTTCAAGCCCCTCCATAAGGTATGTCTCCCACTGGTTGAGCTGATTATAGCCGTCCTGTGCAAACCTGAAGAAATATGGGAGCAACTCCTCATATAAGGCAGAGTTGTTACGGACTATGCCTTCTTGGTTACTACAGTCCAGCAGGTCATCTGGCTTTAGATTAAGAACGATTTCAAGGGAGTTTTCCTGCTCATTAAACAGGTCATCAGCCTTTTTGGGAATCAGGCCGCTTAGTTCGCCCAGTCGTTTTTCAAGGGATTTAAGCCCATCAAGACGCAAGGTTATAATAGAAGAATCCCCTGAAGAATCATCAGTCTTTTTAAGCCCTTCCAGATATACTATTGCCTCACAAAGCCCTTTCTTCTTTATGATATCCATCAACCTGTCATCCAGTTCCACTATAGATGCCTCTTCAGATGCCTCCTCAAATTCCCCTTCTGTTATCAGGCTATCCGTTTCTAAGATATCGTTGTCGTTGGGGGACAGGGTAGTAGTAGTAGTAGTGGCGGGGCGTCTTATGAGCCAGTCATTAAATCCCTTTAATGCCTCAGACATGCCATGGACTAAGAGCATCTTTTTAACTGGCACGCGAAAGATGCAGCCTGCTGCACCCAGATAAGGGCAGTCTCTGTTAAAGTATTCATAAAAATCCCCTGAATGAGCAGGCCCTAAAATAATAAACGCAAGACACCAGATGGCAAGTCGCTGCTGCTCGGCGCTTGTTATAACATAGTCTCCATTTGATGGGCTGATAACGATAATATGGTCAAAATGGCCTCTAAGTTTGGTGATCTCATCAGTCTTATCTTCCCCATCCCTAAGTAGCGCAATTGCCCACCGCTTAAAATTGTCTCCATCTTGTCCAAGTTTTTTATGGAGAGCATTGTTGAAATCGTCCATCCACTTTGTTGCAGCTTCTATCTCATCCTGCCTGCTATCTTTACCACCTATGTCAATAAAGGCAACCAATTGACGAATATTATCAATGATCTTAACATTATCCTTTCTAACTTCTCTAATGGTGTTTATGTGCAAAAACCTTTCAAGCTGCTTGTTATCTATTTGATTGTCAAGATAGAACCACGGAAAACACCCATCCCATTCGGGCTTGAGCCCAAGGAAGTCAACCTTTATCCATACAATATGTTTGCTCCACGTATTGGTATTACTCATCATCAGAGTAGGGCAGAAACCAGCCCCACTCTCTATGTTTAAAAGCCCTTCAAGCCTGCGTTCTCTTATGATTCTTAAGATATTGTCAAAAGCCATCATATTACCTCTTCTTAAGACAATTTTTTCTTCACCCATTTTATCTCTTCATTTATGTAAGATACTATCTTATCAAAATGGCCTCTTTTGTCCTCTTTTTTGAATCTTTCTACAGCCTCCTCCAGTTTATCCCTGTAGTTTGAAAGGCCATTTCTATTAATGAACTCATCCCTCTGTTTTCTTACAGCCTCTTTTGAGGCCATATCTGATACAAAGACATTTATGGCCTTATCTAAGCCCGATTCAAGGGGCATTTTTGTTCCATCTGATAATACGATGGAATAGGAATTCCCGCTCCGTTCTATATAGCCAAACGCCAATCCAATACTAAATAGTCTTTCAAAATCACTGGTCTCTTTTATAAGTTCTTCCCCGTGTTTTAACACATCAGGAAATACATGAGGTGGGAACATGCTATGTTTTTCCTCATATAGCTCCATCTGGGAGCAAAAAGAGGCATAATATTTTTTTAGATACAGACCCGACTCTATGGAATAGCCGTGTCGGATCACAATAAATTGCCATGAAAAGTCATCGCCATTGTGAGTCAATTTAAGCTCTGTAATATCATTTGGATCAAGACCCATGAGCCTGTATATATCAGTTGCAGGGGTATCATCCCTTTTTAAGACCATTATTGTAGTAGGATAAGGCCCTACTTCCATCCTCAGCGGGTATCTCGGGCTGATGAGCTCTTTGACAATATATTTAAGCGCTGTCATTTGTGTTTGGTCATCCCTCAGACTGTTTATATATTCAGGTATGGAAAGCTGGCGTATCTCTTGCTCTATAAAGTCCCTTATTGGAGACCTTTGGCCGGCATCTTGCCCAGCAAATATTTCTTCCCACAACCTTGCAATGATGTCCTTGTCTTCTCCTTGCATCTTGTTGGTAGCTACAAAGTGGAGTAATTTCTCCCGCAGGCTATCAACAATATCTGCGTTTTTAGAAAAGGCGTCTTTCCACCCCTTTTTTATCTCCTCAAATCTTTTGAGATTTATGAGACATATCTCATTAGTTAGATTGCTTGAGGCATCAACCTCCAGCCTCTTTTTAAAATGTCCATATCTCGCCCTTTCTCTGCGTGAAATGTTTTTTAAAGCGCCATTGAAATACTGTAGTATAGCCTCTATCTCTCTTATATCTTTTTTGATATTATCAATCAGATTTTCATAAACGGACAATGCCTTTTGCTGGGAATGTAATTTTATTTTCTCTTTACCACATTTCTTTAGAACATTTTGAAAATTCTGCTCCGCCTCATAAATCCTCTCCTCTTTCTTCCAGAAGAATATTGACCATCCTTCTTTTGCCTCCTTTATGTCCTCTATGGCATTATCTACCGTCTTTAACCTGAATTTTACCCGTTTTTCCGTATCAGCAATCTCCTTATTTAGCGCCTCCTTATGACGCTCTATTAGCTCCATAAGGACAGCCATAAAATCATATGCAGTCCTCAATGAATAAGACTGGATGCACTTATGCACTTTATCCTTGAGCCTTTTCTTTATATCTTTTTCAAAATTTCTAGCGTTATCATCTATCTTTTTCAGGTGTTTTGATATAATATTATCCAGATTCAATCCATTAGAAGGGGCATCCATGCTAATATTCCATTTAATATCTCTTCTAAGAGATTCCTGCAGTTCATCAGAATCTATCTCAGAAAGGTGACTGTCCCTGAACCAACTGCTAACATCCTTCTCTGTTGCCTCCATGCCCAATGATGGTTTTAGCTCTCTCTCTATACAGTGCCTCATAAGCATATCATAGAGGCACCCCTTCAATTCCTTATATGGTATGGTAAATTTGAATACAGAAAAGGATGACAGCAGATTATAGTGTCCGTGCAGGTCAGTCATCTCTTTTGTATTTTCTTTTGAGTAGGGATTTGGCATTCTGCCGCCAATAAATTTTTCTTCCACCTCAGGCTTAAGTTCAGCCAAAAGAAAGTTCACTATCATGTTCATGATCTGGGTATCATCATCACATATAGCCTTTCCCTCCTCGTTCATACGGCTCACATAGTAAATTACTGTGGGAAGCGCCCGCCTTGACAACTCCATCTCCGTAATGCCTGTGCATGGATGTTCCTTGCTGCATATTAGCTCTTTTATCTTATTGCCTGCCCAAAAATAATGCAGCTCCTTTAATGTAGCATAGGTATTGGCAAATATTTTTGCCCTTGAAGTTGGCGATAGCCTTAGCTCCACTATATCAGCAGGTAAGATTATGGCGTTCATTTCAATCTCCACGCCCTGCGAAATGGTCTGATCAATCACTGCGCGGGTAATGCCCATGACATCAAGCAGACACCCTGAACCAGTACCCCCGGTTATTGAGGATATGAAATATATCTTGACAGCATCAATGGTCTGGCTTGTATCAAATTGAAACAGCTCAGAACAGGCTGAAGATAGCTTATTGATGAATTTGCTCACATTTGTCCTTGCCCTGAGCGCCAGCCTCCCTATCAATCTATTGGCATCCGCACCATCCTTTATCCTTTCATGTTCAGGCAACTCGTTTACAAGCTCTTTAAACCACTTTAACTGTTCGCCCTCATATTCAATGGTCTCTTTTATATTTATCCCGATGCACTCAACATATTCAGTATCCTGTAGTTTATCATTGACATCAAGGGCCTTTGTATCCAGTGCAAGGAACTGGCAGGTATGTGTTTCTCTGGTATCGCCCTTATCCAAGTTTTCTTTGAGCAGTCTTACTATCTCGCTTCCAAATCCACCCATGCCTATGTAAAGAGTTGGTTTCATAGCGTTATCTCCCTTCAGTAATTAAATCAGTAATTAAAATTGAATTCATAAGCGCTCTTTTCTTGTCCATCCTGCGGGTTTGCCTTCCAGGATGCCCCACTGTCTATTTGTATGGCAGTGGTCAATATTTGTCCTTCTTCCCCATCTTCCCCGTCTTTCAGCAGGGTCAGGGTGCCCTTGTGGATTATGAGATAGACCCTCTTTCGCCTGTAAAATTTGAGGGTAAATGCAGCAGGACAGTTTTCAAGGCGGATATCCGCCTCCTCATCAGGTCCTATCATAAGCCTGTTCCGTGCCCAGAGATATCGGGACAGTCCTTTTTTGTGTCTTCTCAGGTTAAATATCCGTATGTTTCCATCTTCATCCGATACTTCCAGACTGCCCCTTGGCAATGGGACTGACAGCCAGCCCATCAGCAGAAAGATGAAGACTGCCATCGCTATAACCAGCCCAATGAGAACAGGTATGGTAAGTTTTTCATACAGGCTCGGGATATGGAGGGTGAGGAGCACCTTATCAGAACTGCCCGTATCAGTAGTGGCAGTTACCTCTATCTGAAAATCACCCCAACAGTGGTCTTTAGGGATGACAAGAGCGAGTTTAAGGGGCGTATAAGTTCCTGGTGTTGTCTTTATGGTCAGCGGCTTGATATGAGGTATGCGCTGAGGCTCAAGGGATGGGTCGCACGCAGTTGCTGCGCTCAACCTGCCATTTACAGTTACGGTCCTCGGGCTTGTATCTATGGCAAACATCCTTACAGTGGCAGTGATATTTTTAGAGGAATCAACAGTGCCAAGGCTCACCCTGTCGGCATCTATGAAAAAGCCCTTTTCTACAGTGAAACGATATTGCCTGCTCTTTCTCGGGATAATGGGATGGCCGCCACTGTCCCTTCCCTTGATAAGGGCGGTCAAAAGATAGTCCCCGCTAATCTCAGGCTGATAGTCAAGGGAAAATTCTCTTACATCCCCCTTACTCACAGGCGTTAAAGTAATCTCTTTGATATTTTTAATGCGTTTAGCCTTTTCCTTCTGTCTTTTTAGCGGCATTATGCGACAAACTGGCCTTAGCCCATTGAGCGTTACAGATGCCCCTTTAGTAGCAGGCGCCAGCTCTATCATCGCCTTTATCCTTTCCCCTGGAAGGTATCGTGCCTTAAGCCCTTTGACCCTTATCTTGAAGTTGTCCTTTCCAACAAGTAGGGTCTTAAAACGGCCGCTTCCTTCAATGCAGATGTTCTTTTTCCCTGATATGTCTCTTTTTATGGGGATGATAGTCAAAAATTCATGTGTGCCATCCATAGACTGATAACCTGAGAGCTTCACCCTTATATCACGCGAATCCGCTGCCACAATAAATGAGGCATTCATAAAGAAGCTGTCAAGATATACAGTCCTGCATCTTGGAGGGCTCTGGCGGTCTAAGGCATATTCATCCCTGAATACAATATGGCCATAATCAAGGTAGGCAAGGAGGCTGAAGAAGGCATCCATCAAGTCCATTGGGCTCTGGACATAGAAATGGTGTCTTTCAGATGGAAAACGCGTTGTTGCATCAGAGAGCATTTTGAGATATTGTCTGTCTTTGGCCTTTATCCTGAAGGCAAGTGTGAATATCTGAACCCCATATTCCCTGAACTGTGGTAGTAGCTCTTCTTCAATTATACGCTGCGCCTTTGGAAGTATCTTTTTAGATGCCAGTTTCCTGTCCTTTCTTGACTGAAAGCCCGTAAGATTGTATGGGGCATATCTATCGCTGTATATATCAGGGTCAAACTCTCCGTCTGTAAACAGGAGCACCACTGTCTCATCAGTGGATTTGAGCCTCTTTACAAGCCCGATGGCAGTCTCAAGCGCTGCCCTAAAGTCTGTGTACTGGCCATTTTTCCCTGCCCTTGAAATTGCCTTAAATATCTGCTGGGTATTTACCGCCTCTATCCAGTCCTGCAGCACAAGGCCCTTGGAATCAAACTGCTCTATGGCCACAAGGTCATGGGGGTCAAGCAGGGATACAAGGGCCTGCGCCGCCATCTTTCTGTATCCCTTTGGGTCCTTGTGCTTTATACTGCCTGATGAGTCTATAACGATAATGACATTTTTCGCCATAGCAGAAGAGGCGCTCATCCCCCAGACCATCAGGAGAGCTACAGCTACAATTGACCGCATGAACAACACTGCCCCATACTGTCTCAGTATCTTTATAGACATGTTTATAGACATGATAGACATGGCTATTTCTTCTCTTCCTCCTTTGCTCCGCACATGGCAAAGCCTGTAACACGGTTTATGTTTTTACAAATGCTCGTTTGCTCATCTTCATGGACAAACCATGCAATTACATGATATTTCAGGCTGAAACGGCCATCTTTTGTCTTTTCCTCACGCTTGAGGTCAATTTCAAGAGCAGGCAGTTTTTCTGACAATATCTTTATGTAATTCTTGGCGTTTATAATAAAATCAAAGGTAGCAACCGTAAAAAATTTATTTCTGGCAATTGTCTTTTCAGGCTGGCGCTTCTCTGCAAATTTCATAACCTTTTGTAGATGGGTATCAATATAGAACACATATTCTTGACACTCCTCAGGCATGGTCTCAGCGCCTTTTATCCTGTTAGGCCCGCAATAGTAGGCAGCCAGTGCCTTGAACATATCCTGATTAAAGTCCTTGTAAAGGTCTGCAAGATAATGGACGCCTGCATCAATATTCTTCTGAGGCTCATATAGCTCAATGGGTTTGTATCCATATTGACGGCCAGTCTGGGACATGACCTGCATAACGCCGATTGCCCCCTTTGGGCTCCTTGCATCTGCTGCGAAAAAGGATTCTCCCCTTGCAACAGCAATGGCAATGGGAAGGGGAACGCCATATTTGCTGCATGAGCTCTCAAAGAACTTTTGATATGGATAGCCCTGAGGATGGAGGCTGGAAGATGTCGCCTCACTAAGGCGCGCCTCTACCTCAAACCTGTCTTCAATGTATGCCTCAGCCACTTGTTGTAACATGACTGAACATACTATAGCCCCCATAAACAACGCAAAAAAAAGCCATGCCCCTGCCTCTCTTGCCATGCAGTTCATTTGTCCCATTCTATTCATCATCGCCCTCATCTTCCTTAAAGCCCTCATACTTAATCGTTCCCTCCTTGCATATATATATGACCCCATCCTTTTTCTCTGCCCTCAGGCGCTGGAGTGTGGCATCAATATCCTTCTCAAGCCCTTTATCATAGAATTTTACAAATATGCGTTTTTCAGGAAAGGCATCCAGCGGTGGGTTCTTGGTCTTTAACATGGAAAGAAATTCGTCATGGGCATTGCCGCTTTTCATCTCCCACAGGTCATTGGGCAGTGAATCTGCCATATTGAACCGCAGATTGCCAGACTGGTTCTCGCCCTTGAATATAAAATTAAAGCCAGGCGCCCTTACAAGGGCATATAACTGAACCCTCCCTGCCTTCATAAGCTCCAGCAGATCGTCTCTTGAACGAAATTCAATGGTAATGCCCCTTCTCCTCCTAAAAGCGCGCCTTGCTGCGGACTTCTTTTTAGCCCTCTTTGCTCCCTGTTTTGCAATTGGCTTAACAGGCTTTAGAGCCTCTTTTACAGGCATAAAACGGCTCTCTTCTGTCTGTTTTTTTACTGGTTTTTCTACAGGTTTTTGCGCTGATTTCTCCAGTGTCTTTTTTATCGCCTTTGAGGCAACTGTAGAAATGGCAGGGGTGATGGCAACCTGTTTTCGCGTGTTATCATCCTTTTGGGGATAAAGTGGCATGGTCTTTACCAGTGAGAATATAATCCAGAAGACAATGCCAATTATGGCCATAAAACGCATAATATCTGTCTCTAAAAGGTGCTCTTCACCGCCTTCTTCATTGAGCAGGAGATTTATGTTCAGCTTCCTCTCCGCCATCACCTGCTGTCTCCTAACATAAAACTGTCCCAGCCCTCTCCTATGAGTATGATCTTAAAGAGCCTCAGGAGGTATCCGCATATCCCGCCAAAGACCGTGGTGCTCAGCGCAAGGAGAAGCCCACCGTTTACCAGCCGATTCAAAAGCTCCCATGCGCTCATCTGCTCATGTCCAGATGCCCCTGTATTTGATGTAAGGGCATTCATAAGGGCAGTCTCCATGCCAATTGCCGTCCAGATAACCCCTACGCCAAAGAATAGTGAGATAGTGGTGTTGAGCAACCTGTTGTAGTATGAGAGGGTAGAGATACGGGTGGTCTTTTCATTTAAAAGGAACTTTATGCGAAACACAAGATAGATATAGTAGAGGAACAACATGCCAAACGGCACAATGGACAGACGAAGGTGTCTATACATGAATGAAAACGGGTGTATTAACCATGGAATATCTACAGTTATGGTCAGCCATCCGCTAAATACCCCAAATGCCACAAATATAACAGTCCATATAATGGATAAAATCAGTATGAGCGAAAGCGACCTCATATTATTCTCCTAATCTGCTCATTATCTTCTTCCTGCCTCTCCCTGCCTCTCTTTTATCTTTTCAATGCCCTTTTTCATCTCCATAAATGAGGCATCAGCCTCCTTGATAACCCCTGTAAAGAGCTTAAGCCCCTTTGCCCTGAATCCAGCCACCTTGAGCCTTTTTTCAGCATTAAATGTCTGAACGAATTCATCCACCTCTTCATGCCCCCAGCGGCGCTGTAACGAGACAAACCCCTTCCAGAACGCCATCTTGTATAGTGTATTTACTTGGTCTTGAGGGAGCTTTAGGGTCTCTGCAAGAAATCTCTTGAATGCCGCCTCCACCTCAGGGGGGGAAAGAGACGAGGATTGAAGGCTTTTAAGATAGGTCAATGCCTCATCAAAGGGTGGAAGGGTGGGCGCTCCCTTTTTACTGACCTCAACTGGTTTAGATGTAGATGTTAATGGATTAGTTTCCCTCTTTATATCAGTCTTTTTTATGCTGGCTTTTGTGGCATTGACCTTAAAAAAAGTGTCGGGCTGAGGGGTGGTGGAGGAGGGCAGGGGGTTATGTCCCTTTATGTGCAATATGCCTGTCCAGAGCCCTGCTGCCCCTAATATTACTGCAATAAGCGCCGATGCCCCAAGTATATACAGGCCACGCACACCCCCTCCTTTTGTGCCGTATCAGTATTGCAGGCTGCAGGCCGTTCTCATGCAGTTGAATACCTCAGCAGCGCGTTTTGCCAGTGAAGCGGGATTATTCATATCTGCTGCCTTAAAGCCTATTTTTTTCAGGTGATACTCCCGTGCAAGTTTTCTTTTAATTGTGTTTAACTCCATACAAAATTCATTCATGCCCCCATTGTCAGGAAGGCTTACAAACCGTGATGAAAAATAGGCATTCCACAGATAGACGATTTCGTCCCTTGGGACCTTTGCAGAATTTATGAGCGCCTGAACAAAATTATTCCAGATGACCTCTGGATTATCGTGGCTGGGCGCATGGGTAGCTATCTTAACCAGCTTTTCAAAGACCTTTTCAAGGAGCTTTTTGTCATAGCTTTGCGCCTCTATAACCTCCCTTGCCTGAATGCAGGCAGTCTTCAGGTCAAAGGATGATATACAGTCTATCTCAGTGCAGGCAGCAATGGTCGTTTCCATAGTGTTGTTGTCCTGCACGATTACTGCCCTGTTCCTGTGAAGGCATGAGACCAATCCTGCCGTCAATGCAACAATAAAGAATATAAATGCCACCCTTTTCATGTTCTTCCTCCCTTCTCTTTATTTATCGCCTTGGCGCATAACCCAGATTTCTTTTACTAATGCCCCTTGACCTGCTGGTGGATTTACGATAGGCCGCTGGCCTGCCTGACGACCTCACTGACTTTATCTTGATACGCGGCATATTAAAGTAATCTGACAGCAATTTAGCCACCCTCTGCACATCAGGGGTGATGCTGCCAGCAAGACGGCCATAATCTTCTGACCAACGAAGCATTTCATACCGTTGTTCTAAGCTGTTTAAAAACTTTTTCACCCGCTGTGAAGCGCTGTGGAAATTGAGGAACATATAGGCTGAACTTACTATCTCTGGCCTGTCTGCCATTGTATCAGGCCCAATCAGTGCCTGCATACTTGCCATAAAGTCTCCAAAGCCGCTCTCCTCCAGTATATCAGAACCTGTATCCAGAAATCTGTCAAAATCCTCAATCTCTACTGCTGCCTCTTCCTCATTGCCTGGAACCTCATCACTTGTCTCCCTCTCCATGAGCTGTTCATATAGCTGTGCAGGCGTGAGGTTACTATCTACATGAGATACAAAGATGGCAGCAGAGCTTTGGGCTGCCTCATCCAGCCTCCGTATGAGTTCTGGCAGTATATTCTTTACATTGCCCATCAAATCCATATATGTCTGCCTGAGTTCTTTTAACATCTTGCCGCATGAATCATCTTTGTGAAAGCGCGCCCCTACGCGATCGCCGCAGATAGAGTTGTAGGTCTCGGCCTGCGTTGCGATCTTCTTGGTCAGCTTATAGACCTTTTTCACCTGAGCAGATTGCCCAAGAGAGCTAAGTTCGGCCTTAACCCTGTTCTGCACCTTCATAATGGCTATGCCCTCTGGCTCTGTATAGGCATACGCCATAGAAAAGGATGCACACAAAAACACTACCGCGCATAAAAATAGCCGTTTCATACATACCTCCAATGCCTTATGTTTAAATGCGACCTGAATGCCTTTAGAGGCTCCTGCTGCCCCTTTTCCTTCTCTTTATATTGAGGAGAGCCCCTCTTACCTCTTATCTGATTATCATTTCATAAAACTATTCCTGCAACTATGTCAAGATGAAATTGTCCTGAAAATAAATTTCTAAGCCAAATCCACCATTGTTTCATCAGCGTTAGGCATGTTGCCATTACAGCGGTTCAGTAATCGGCCTATCCTCCCAGATGAGTTGCAGTATTATGCCAATGAGGATTGACATCAAAAACTGCGATAAAAGGACAGACCATATATATCTTACCTTATAGAGAGAACGGTCTATTTCACTGTAATTATCTACAGCGATGGTAAGACCATCCCAACCCAAGATGAAGTCGCCATTATGTTTTTCATAATCAGCAAGCTCAACAGGCCCTTTTTTACACTCCTTTGAGTTCAATCCCTTCTTTGCCTTTTCTCTTATCTCCTTTATGCCTTTCAGGACGGAAATACTCTTGGTCTCAGAGAGCCCTTGGGTCAATGTCTCTAAAAAACCTGAGTTTTCAATCATTGTCTTTGCCTTAAACTGTATGACATAATGCCCCTGCACCAGAGATATTATCATTGCGAAAAACACAAGCCAGAATGCCCTCTTGGCCACCTGCCAGTCAGAGATCAGGACGAGTTTATTCCTAATATCCGTAAAGATGTAAAGATAAAGCAAAATCAAAAGAAAGAGGTCTAATATAATCACTTTTGGCCCAGAGGCTATCAGGGCCGCCTTCCATGAGTCCTCTCCACCCCAAAAGGCCGCCCATCCAAGCAATATACCCAGAAAAAGCCTTGGCAGAATGAGCTTAAACAGGTTTATCCTGTGCCTGTAGTAATACCAGCCCCATGCCCCAAGCATAAAGACAGGCATAACTGCTGTGTATGTCCCTGCAATGTCTTTGCACGCATCCCACCTTTTTAGCAGGTAATCGCTGAATGGGGTAAAGGCAAAGAGCAAAAACAGGGTAAATGTCCATGCCCTTGACATCAATATATCAAAGGCATCAAATATGAGATAGCGTCTTAAAAAAAAGGTGGATGCCTGATTCCTGAGCGGTATATCCTCTTTGGTCAAGAGCTCATTTCTCTTTAAAAGATTATCTTTTAATATAACATTTGCATTGAAGATTACATTGCGCACCTCGTCCTCAGGGGGTAAAAATACCGAATCTCGGGATATGAAGACCTCCCTGTATTGTTCAGAAAAACAGACATTGAGCCACGCCTTCTCAACTGTCCTGTATTCCTTTGGAAGGTCAGGCATCTTGTATCCCTGAATGTATCCATCTATAAATGTCAGGACATGATAGAACCTGCATTTTTTACTAAGGGCAAAGATGAGCTTGTTGTTCTGTAAGACAGGCTGGAGCAACAAAAAATTTTCATCGTCAAAAGTGGTGGAATTTTCAAGATCATATAAAAAATCAAGAAATAATTTGCGAAAATTTATATAATTAGTCTTAATCCTCTCATTGCCGTCTTCTGCATCTTCAAACAATTCCCATATCTCATTATGGTCATTATCAAAACCGTATCCCTCTTCTCTATTCAAAAAAGCAAATATAAGTTTTCTCCCTGTGTCTTTGATGTTAATCTGCAAATAATTGTCATAAGGAGAGCCATCTTCAAGGATAAGCCTACGGACAAAAACATCATTTTTAGAACTATCTTTTTCTACGCCAATCCCATAGATGGTCAAAAAGTAACTCAGATGACTCAGTGATGTCTCAATAAAGAATTGATGGTTGTTATCCCCTGCTGATTTGGTTATTGGCTTCCATAAAGGCATCTTCCAGTATGCCTCTATCTTTTGAGAAAGACGCCCCTGGTTTAATTCCCCTTCTGCCACTGGAAGGGTAAATACCTTATAGGGCTTTCCATCTTTGTCTATGTATAAAAAGAAGATTTCATCTCTGCCAAAATGTAAAATAATAGGACAATAAAGCCTTCCTTCATTATTTCTGGCAAGATAACCCTTATATTCATAATATACATCTTTTTTAAGCCCTGAAGCGCTCTTAAATTTCTTTTTTTCAAAAAAATAGTAGTTGCCTATCATGCAGGCCTAATCCTTCTCAGTTTCTCTTTTAGACTCTTCTTTATTCAAAGCGATTGTCTTGGATTGGCAGCGTCTTGACCAGACTTCTATCCTGTCCTCTTTAAGAATTTTATTAGGAGAATTACCACTGGAATCACAGTAATTGCAACAGACTATTATCTCATATATACCTTTTCTCCACAATATGACCTTTTCTTGTAGTGGAAGAGAATTTTTATCATACTCAAACCTTCGTCCGTCAATCCACATTGTTATTGAATTGTAGTCCTGAGGGGTATCCGATGGCTTAAGGGTGATAATTATATAAGGAAAGAAGGCAAAGGAAAGCATAGAAACTGCTGCCATTGTTGAAACGCACAATGGGCCTAATTGTTGTAAGGGAATACTCAAATTCAAACCCGCCCAAATGCCTATAACTATAAGTGCAGTAATAAGCATTACAAATAAAACAGGAATCCTGCTCTTTAAAAAATTTTCTATTGCTCTTTTTATTGTGAATTTCTTTATTTGTATCAAAATATATCGCTCCTTTCCTTGATTTCCTCAAGAATATAAGAGCAACTGAACATTTTGCTATCATCTATGGCCTTTAATCTGGAATTGATAGCCTCAATATGGTGCTGGATAACTCGCCAGTCTGCATCAGGTAGCCATTGAAAGTATTGTATTAATATATCTATAAGATCAATAATGTTTAGATACCTTTCGGCTTCTTCTGGAGTAGCATAGCATATTGAATGCATTGTTTCATATTCAGTAAGATATCTCTTGATATAAGTTCTAATTTGTTTTAGGCACACATTAAATTTTTCACTTTTATCTTTGCAATTCAGACAAAGCCTTGAAGCAAACATCTTGCTCTCAATCTGATTTTTACAATGATTGAAGTTTTCTATCCTTGCTTGTATAAAGGTTAATAATTTATACAAGAAAATAATCTCTCTCTTTTCATTTGTGGGGTCATCTCCTGAATTGACTACAGCAGATTCATAATATTCTGCCAGAACCCCGCTCTGTGAGTATTTTACTACAGAGTCATAAACTGCTGAGGTGATAAAAAACCATGTAGTCTGATAGTCCCCTTTTTGTTTTTTGTATTCACAAATTTCCCTTACAAAATCAAATGCAAGGTAAGTATTATTTTCATCCAGAAAGAAATCAAGGAGAATAAAGTGGGCATCTTTTACCTTATTATATATTTCATCTCTATAATTTTTTTTCTCTAAGAAATCTTTAAAGTTGAATTCCTCAGCGGATTTATCGTCAATACAAAGTTTATCCTTAATGCGATATTTTTCAAATATCTTCTCTAAAGAACTTTTTTTTGTCTCAGGTTTGTTGTCTATTAATAGCAATTTTACCTTATGGTCAAGTTTTTTTAATTTATTTTTAGCGTGAATCAATTCTTGAAGTGGAAATGGGACTGGAGAACGGAAGAGTTCAAGATGCACTCGGTGGGCATCTCCCCTTTCTTTCTTTTTTGTAAATCTTCTAAAATTGTTGAGCTCACTATAAATGGTATCTGCTATTTTAAGAAAAATATAAATGCTATTTTTGTCCTCTTTGTTTAATGCATTGTGAAAAGCGTTAACATAACGCGAAAGTTGCTTGCTATTGTTATGATCTTTTGATTCATTGGAATTGCAATAAGAGGGGACACGAAATAGCTCTTGATCAACATTTAAGGTAGTTAAATGCTCTTTGAAATTAAAGGGCTCATAGTAATTGATAAATGAGGCATAAAAGTTTTTTAAGTAACATTCAGGGAACGGCTTAATTTTATTATCAAGAATAATTTCTTTTAATTTAGGAAGAGCATCTTCTTCGGACAAATCTATTAAGTTAATGAACTTACGATCTTCAAACATTATCTCGGCAAGGAAAATAGCTTTTCTTATATCTCCAAAATCAGGATTTTTTATTACTTTTCTTGCCCCATCGGTCATTTTAAGATGTTGATTGAAATACTGCGGGATGTCTTTTGAATGACTTACTAAAAAGACGGGTAATATTTTATAGTTGGCCTCTTTTATTCTTAATCTATTTATAAGTTGCAGACCAAAGGGATTGCTCTTTTCAAATAATGGTGTCAATAGGATATTATAGTTGTGAATATTAGTTGAAAAAGATGGGTCATCAAGATTTATTTTTATTTTATTGACTTCCACATTATAAAGATGCTTGAAATACCTCTCAATGGCACAACCAACATAGGCCCACTCATCAGTGCTATATACAAACGCTGTTTTTCCCCCAGCCTGCTCACTGCTCATAAAATACCTCTTTCAGTGATGATGATGGTGGTGTCCTGAAGTTTTTCCCAGTTCAGGCCATATTTGTATGAGTGCTTCAAAATCAGTTTTATGAGGAGGTGGTTTTTCAAGCACCTCTTTTATCTTCTGCTCAAGATTACAGCTTAATGGGTTACACCAAAACTCCCCTTCTTCCGGAAAACCATCAGGTACTTTGTAAAATAATAACAAACACTTTATCTTACCTGCCAGTTTATAGGCAGTTCTAAATCCTTCAGGATCATGACGGAAATGATTCCATGCATCAATGAGCCACAGATGAGCTTTAAAAATATCCCGTGAAAGACCGCTTGATTCTCCAAACAAGATAATATTGCATTCATTTTTTTTAAAGCCAAGCGCAAAAACCAAATAGCGCATAAGCGCCTCACCAATGTATTTAGACATTGTTAGTATATTTGTAGTCATACAACTAAATAAGTTTAGAATATCGCTCTACCAAATTATTAATAAATTGAGTTATTATGCGTTCATCAAAAACATTTTGTTTACACTCTTCGCTTTTTATTAATTTTATCTTATTTTCTATTTCGTTTTTTAGTTTATCATCTTGATCAAAGAAGCCAACATTATTCAACATCTTAATACACTTGCTTATTTTATTAAGCCTTTTCGTTTCACATATACTTTCAATAAAATGATGCTGATGGTCGCTTGAGCACGTTTTTAATCCTATTAAATCAATCTTTAAGGAAACTAAGAGAGTAATAATAGTGGGAAGAGTTCTTTTATTATTATACCACTCTTGTCCAATTTTAAAGACTTCTTCAATATCATTAACAAATGATATTCTCTTCCACCAATCAAGATAATCCGTATCACGACTGCTATAATCACACACTTCAATCTTCATATCAATATTGCCATTTGGAATACCATGACGGAGCGTAAAAATTTGAGGATTATCTGTCATATTAATGCAAAAAATAGAGTCTTCTTTTTTATTATTATTTTTGAGAATTTTTAATGTATTACTCTCTATCTTTAGAGTTTTTCCCTTCATATCATTATTAAATATATAGCATACTATAATTTTGTCTCCATTATGTGTTTTATAATTAACAATATCTTCAGTTTCGAAATTAAACTTCTTAAAATGGGCCGCCTCCTTAAGTGCCTTAGAAATTAGCCAGATACCAATTTTTTCAAACTTATCAGAGGATTGCATTTTTGCTTTAATGCTCCTTTGTAATTGAAACTACTATTGATTAAGTAATAATTTAAATAAATTTTCGCAAGTAACTTTATTGCCTTCGTTATAGATAAAACAAATTATAGAATTTTCGTCTGTATACATATCATCAGATCTAAAAGATGAAAAGTATACATTATTTTGTTTATCTTCATTTTTCTGAAAATAGGGGTAGTTAGGCACATCATTATAATTCTTTTCAAAGATTTGAATAATATTTTCTTGCTCATCCTCTATATCTACGCCAAAGAAATAATGACTTAATAATATAAAAATATTCTCAAAAGAATTGTCCACTTCACATAAGGGCTTATCTGCTTTTTCTTGTTTAATAACAATGTGATTATTAATACTTTCTACAAATAATTTAGCAGACTCATCATATTCTATTATATTGATAGAATCTTTATCTTCTATATTCTCTAACACTGTATCCCATAATTCTTTTTCAGAACTTTTCTCAAAAGCATCCGTTTCGTTACAACATAAACTTATACCATCATTTTTAAACTTCTTATTATTTGATTTCATAACAAATACTAATATTTTGACTTTAGACATCATATTCCTCCTTTGATTGAATAAGTTTTGATATAATAAGTGTTAAAATAAGCTTTTCTATCCTCTCATTTAACATGCACTTGTGCACTTCTGAAAAATGAACAAATTTTGCTTCTATGGGTATTTCCTTTGTTTTTCCTCTACCCGATGTTATAATTAAAAAGGGAATATTCTCCTTTAATTTTAATAAATACTCTTTTTTAAGATGTTTCTCTCTTTTTAGTTTATCAAGAATTCCTTGATGAATTAATAAGCAATCTATTCTCGGATTTTCGGTTAAAAAATCTGTTATTAACTTATTTTTTTGGGGGGATGAAAACTGTAACATATAATTGTCACTATTAAATATTATTTCATAGGTAGAACTTTTACTGATCTGACCGTATTTGCCTGATTGATCGAAAAAAGCTGGAAATACTTTTGTTTGTAAGATTCTTCCCAATGGCGCTGCTTCAATATTAAAATATTTTTCTTGAACTCTTTCATCAATAATACAAATATTTAGTAATCCATTTTCAATTAACCATAAATCAAAATTAACCTTATTGTAGGTTAACTCATTTTGTTCATCTAAACTTTTTAGCATATTCCAGTATGAAAGTATACCAGATAAATTTTCAGAATATATAACTACATTTTTTTGTGAATCTGTTTTCTTTTGCAACAAAGGTGACCAAAAATTATCATCTTTTTTCCAACCTCCCTGAAGCTCATAAAAATTTCTGTGTCTTGCATATATAATTATAATAGAATTCTCTGATTTATTATCGCTATTGTTTGATTGAGGTTTTTTAGTTGATAATATTTTAAATGTATTCCACATTCTTTTTTCTAAAAAGGCGATATTATATTTCTTGTTTGTTGTTTTTAAATTCTTTGATTTGTCCAATCGTAAATTTTTAGGTAGTGTTACAGGATTATAGATGTCATCAGTGCTTCCTCCAGGATCAAATAATCTTTTAACTAAAACAATATTTCCAGTTAAGCTACATATTTTATTCTGTAAATGATGAATCCATCTTACATACAGCCACAATTTAAATTTTTCTTCTTGCTTTAGATTTACATCATCTTTCTGTTTTTTCTCAGAATTTTTAGTGATTTTAATATCAAGGTTCTCAAACTCCTTTCTCTCCACCCAACAAATTCTCTTATAAAGGAAAGGGCTTTTTTCCCAGTTAGTTATATCCTCAGGTGGAGTTTTATCAGTAAACCAGAATTCATCATCTAATGGAGAAAAACCCTTATCATCCTGCCATTTTTCAGAGTCAATAACAACAAATAATCTGTATGGATACCTTTCAATGGCAACCTTTAGCCAATTTAATGGAGTCAAAAGAGCAGTATCATTATCAGCAAGATGCAACCACTTTTTGAGTTCTTCCTTATGTTCTTGTTGAGCAAAGCTATTGTCATCCTTGCATAAATACTGATAGAGTTCTCTTATAAAATCTGGACGTTTTTCTTCATCTTCTGGGTCCACAAAGACAAAAAATTCAAAGTCACGTTCAGGTGTTTTATTCATTCCAATTTCATTTTCATATTTTAGCAGAAAAATCGACTCCTTTTTGAGACTGTCTTTTTTTGTCTCCCATAGTTCCTTACACAATACAGACATCTTATCCTCCAGAAAAATAAAAAGCCTAATATAAATTTATATCAATTACAATTAATAGTAGTTTCAACCTTCTAATCCTTTTAAAAAGGTCTGAATGCTAATTAAAGGCCTTTTTAATCCTCCAAGCATACTATTCCCACCTCTTTGGGCTTTGGAATTCTAAATTCATAGGCGAGAGTCCCCAAGGGCGAAATAGTGGCTCTTATGATAAAATCATCACCTGATGTGATCGCCTCTCTGCCCATTCCAATCTCTGATAGTCCTCTTTTTTGCAAATAACCGGCAGATATTTTCATCTCAGCAAGCCCCCAGTTGCCTTTTTTAAGCTCTCCAGTTTCTGTGATAATATCTTGGCGAAAGTTATTATTCATTTCTTCTATTTCTTTATCTCCCAAAAAGCTCACATTATCATAAACTCTTATCCTATAGTATTGTTTTTCTTTTAATTGAGTATTAGTATCATTATTATCGAGATATTCATCTTCATCCAGAAATTCTATAATTACATCCATATGAATATCTTCCATGTCTTCCCCAAAGGCAATCTTAAGCCGTTTTTCTATATTTTTTTTAATTGAACTACTTTCAAATTTTTTCTCATTCCATTCTTTCTTTAATTGCTTCATTTTTGTAAATGAATGTTTTGCGCCATTACGGATTACATTTTCAAGAATGGTGTAAAATGCATGATATCCTATTATCCCTCCTGGTATGGCAAGCTGTATGTCTTCGTCAAGACAACAACATTGTTCATCTTTCCCGGTAAAAAGTAGCGTATGCCTTATTGTCTTTTCCTGATTAGAACAATGTTTATTGTCCTTTAGTTGGCAGGTATTACATGCCCTTGGACAGATTTGATTTATCCTCTCCTGCCACTGGTCAACGCCACTGCCTTTAAATTGACCAGATTCATTCTCCTTGCTTTTTATTTTCCATACCTTTTCGTCCCATAGTTCTTTACAAGACTTGAATACATGCAGCCTAATATCTTGTTTTTTATTAATAAATGTGCTCTCTTGCTCTGGTTCGCTGCTATATATGTGTGCTCGCAAATCTTCTGCGCTCGCGATGTAATTCAATATATGTTTCTGTGATAAAAACCATCGCATAAGGTCTTTCATGAGCCAAGTAGGATATGTCCAACTTGGCCACTCTGTTGCTATCTGAGCAATAAAATCCTGTCTTTGTTGGAGATATTGAGAAAGTATTTGAAAATCGCGCCCCCATTCTTTCCACTCTTCGTCTTTGAGGTTTGCCCCTGAAACTTTTGCCAGCACATGACTTCCAATATTGTGGGACATATTACGGGACATGATGGCTGCAATTGCTGCTTTTATAGAATGTTTCTTTATTTCTTTATTAAGAAAATTAAAAATAAATAGAGATAGATTTGTACATCCCAAGTCTAATGCAGTCACAATATTATCTAAATCATCTAAAGGTAAACTTCTATCCTTAAAATATGCTATAAATGCTATACTAACAAAACGACGTTCTTCTCCGTGAGGACGCCATGCAGGATAAGTAAAAATTAGAGAAGTATCAGTACCACTTAAATCGTACATCATGGTCAAATAATTGCTTATTCTTTTTTGAACATCGTGGTCGTCAAGAGAAATTTCTTGCCTATCATTATTAGAAAAAAGAAGAAGTTGCTTATTGTTAAAAGTATGTGACTGTTTATCAAGATTTTCAATATACTCTTTTGCCTTTTTTAAATTTTCCTTATTATCAAAATCAACAAAGTCTATATTAGTTCTATTATCAATCTCCGTTTTGTTAGGTATATTTAATTTTACTTGACGTTGTAGAGATTTAAAAAAATCACTACAGTCATACAAAAAATAATTTTTGTCATTACAATGTCCTATAAAAGTGTCTCCCTTTTTTAACTGAATAATAAGTGGTATATTATATTGTAAGTCTATTTTCTTTCGAATCACTTGAGATAGTGGCTCAGATAAAATAATCTTGTCTTTTAAATAGTCATCAAAAAAATTTTTTCTACCGATCAAACTAAGGAGAAATTCTTTTTGGCTATTACGTTCTTTGATAAAATATAGCCAATGCCTATTTATTTGTGGGCCGTCATATTCAAAAAAACCTAACGCTATCCAATGACAGCTATTTATTATCTTTTTTATTAGTGGAATAAAAACATCGTACCAATTTTCTCCTTTATATTGTTCAAAATCCATATTTTCGTTTAAGGTTATAATACATTCTTTTCCCTTTGGCTGCACTTCAGAACAACTAATCTTTTTGGCCATAAAAGAAATTTCATGAAAGATTTCTGACCATTCTTTGGCATTCATTCATCATGCTCCCTTTTTTATTTTTTATTCCATTCAACAACAATGCCTTTGCTATTTAAATAGCCAATTAGAAGGGTAGATTTTAAATCTCTTTCTTTATCAAGGTCAATTCTACCGACAATGCCATCAAAAGGCAGTACACTCCTTATGCTATGTTCATCAATAGTTCGTGCCTTGCTAAATGCCATTACGAGAATACGGGCAGTATCATACGCATAAGCATCAACATAACTAGGTTCTTTTCCATACTTTTTCTTAAATCTTTTCCGCCAATTATCAAATTCTTTTACCTTTCCTGGAATCTCACATTCAGGTGATGTAAATGCAATATTTTTCAGTTCATCTTTTGAAGTCTTATTATGAAGTAAATCTATATAATCAAGAGTACAAATAACTTTTGCTTTATTAATGAGCTGATATTCTCTAAGTGCTCTAATAATTGGATATACATGGAATGCATAACCACTAACAACAATTACATCAGGATTATATCTGTTTGCTTTTGCAGCCAAAGAACGGTAGTCTTTTTGGTTAAACTCAAACAATTCACGATGATAATCTATGCCGTTTTTGTTTAAATGAGGCAAAATAAGTTTATTTGATTGTTCTAAATATGCTTTTAGATTAGGGGTAAAAAAGAAGACACGTTTAGCATGATTTTCTTCAATAAATTTAATAAAAAGAGGAGCTTCTATTTTAAAATTCGGTAAAACTCTAAAGGTAAGAGGATTATTTCTCGTCATAAATGCATCAAATGAAACTAAAAAATGAGGAATTTTATGGCGTGAAATCTCCGTAATAATAGCATCTGACATGCCAGAGGTCCCGGATACATATACATCAGGTTTGTTCATTAAAAATTGTTTTTGCATAACAGTTACTGCTTTTGTTGGTTTTCCAGCATTATCTTGAAAGTCTATTTTAAATCTATTTACATCAATGCCAAGACTGGAACACGCTTCGTCAATTCCCATCTTAAACCCTTTGGCATACTGCCCGCTAAAACTTGCTATTGGACCAGTTAAAGGTATATTACCAGCAATATAAATGGATTTTGCCGTATTGTTATCTTTAGAATTACTACATCCATTAATAAAATATCCAACCAATACTATTAAAACAATGGCGCTAATAACTCTTAAAAATGTTCGTTTCATTTTTATTTATATCCCCCTTTCTTAAAACTGATTTAAGTAACTAACAAATAGTTCTAAAAAATTTTTAATAGATTAAATACCATTATAGATACAATAATATCAAGTCATTATAATAGATTAACTTTAATTTAAGAATTATTTCAATTTGATATATGATTCATATAAATCATATGCTATTTTTTCATGTTCTAATCTATTAGTTATGAATAAAAAGTCATTTCCAAACTCATAAGCAGTTGATGAAATCTCCCCTTTGAAAAGGGATATATCCTTCATACATACTAATATATTATTAATATTTCTTCTTTTAATATATTCTAATCCATAGTTAAGTATAGCTTCCCTTTGATCTATAGTCGTATGACAACATGGACTCAATAAAAATACAGTATTATCAATAGATGGTTCTTTATTAAAAGGCAAAAGAACTTCAGATAAATCTACTTCAGTTCCACAAGCACCAAGTAGTTTATTTCGCATAAATCCTTCTATAATTGAATTATATCTCATTTTTATTTGATTACGATGTAATTTAAAAGATTTAAGATCAAACAGATAAATACTCCTATAATATTTTTCTCCAAGTTGTACAGGAAAGTATATTTTCCATGCCATATTATTAATCTGATATTCTTTTTTATATAGTAGCCTTATATTTGTAGATATTTCTTTTTCAGTAATTTCTCTTATTATTTTTTCAGTATGGCTATATGATTTAGTTTGTTGATTAATTTCATTGTTAATTTTAACATATTTTTTAAACCCGGTAGCTAACTTATTAAAAGTAATAATATCAATTAAAGAATTGTTCTTTTTTGTTTCATTAATAATTTCATCAATTCTGTGTAATGGTATCTCTCCACATACACCCGGCATTAATACTGCTAAATATATTGAACAAGAATAAGATAATTCTGATACAATTTCAAGACAGGCAAGGTCTACTATAGGAGTTAAAATAGTACTAAAATCGTTTTTATCAGCAAGAATATCACCTCCCACATCAATTACAAAAATAGCGTCATATCTCCTTGTAGTTACTAATTCATAGATATCTTTTTTTAACCTATCAGTTCCGTACTGTAAAGAAAATAAAAACACATTATTGATTCCTAATCCAAACTTATCATTATATTTTATTAATAACGGCTCAAAAAAAGTCTGTAAAGCTCGTCTCTTAGCTGGATAAAATTTAACATATTTTTCTACAGGTATCTTATTTATGGTTTTTTCAATTTGATTATTAAAAAAATGAAGTGACCAAGGAGTAAGAAAACCTGCTATATCAACTAGTTGGGTATTTAGAGAAGTAATAAATTCTTTTAAAAGGATACAAGCTGTAATATCTCTTCCACTACCCGCTCCAATAATTAATATTCTGGCATTTTGTGAAAGCATGTCCATTACACTAATAATTAATTTTAATATATTTTTGTTTTAACATTCTTTTATGAAGAGAATTTTTATATCTATTAATTATAATATTTATAAATTTTGGATTAACTTTATATTCTTTTTCAATATCAGTTGGATCAACATGTTTATCAAACAATAAATAAATAATAGCATCTTGTTCTTCTAATGTGGCCCCTAACTCAGATTCATGTGTTTGACCAGAATAATACCCCGTTGTTGGAATTGCATTTATTATTTGTTGTGGAATATTAAGTAAACGGGCCAATTCATAAATATCCACTTTATATAACTCATATAATACATTAAAATCGCAAGAAAAAGGAGTGCCATATTTTGCAGCAAAACCTTGCATTAATTCTATTTTATTTCCTGTGCCCAACACCCTGCCATTTAGTTTTCGTGCAAAGTCGTATAGTATATTAATTCTTGTTCTGGACGCTAAATTTCCTATACGAATTTTATCATCAATGGTCTGAGAATTTATATCTGTCTCAATGGTAAGAAAATTACAGTTAAGCATATTAATAGTAGCTATTTGTTGTTCTACAATATTTTTTATAGAAATAACATAAGGAAAATTATGTAATTCTATACCTAATTCCGCTCTTATTAAAGCTGCGTTTAATAGACTTTCCTTTTCTTCATCTCTAACTGGCATTGTAAGAGGAAAAACATTTTCTTTACCTACGGCAGTTACAGCTAAATATGTTACTAGTGCAGAATCTATACCACCTGATAGTCCGATTAAAAACTTCGGTGTGTTATCATATTGTGCTTGAAAATTTACTATGCTATTATAATATTCTGAAATTCCATCAATAATTTTTTTCAATAATCCTTCATACCCATAAGGATGCCTTTTTTTTATCTCTTCCAAAATTTCATACAACAGTGCTGGTTCTTTGAAATGCTGAAATGTTTTTTTACTCATAAAGAACAGTTTTTCAATTAGCCATATAACAGCTATTTAGTAAATCGTGACTATATAATTCTTTCCAAAATAGACTACTATTTTTTACATGCTCAAAGCCTTCAATAATATCTTCTGTTTTAACATTAATACCTTTAAACTCATTAAGCTTTGTGGGAAGTTTTAATTTTTTAAAAACAGAAAGAAGTTTTAAGAACAAAACTTCTTGATTAAATTGCTCTTCTAACATTTTTGCAGCTATTAAAGTTCCTATTGAAACTAATTCTCCATGGGTTGGATTATCACGATTATATCTCTTGTGCAATTTTAAATAGTAATACAATTCATGTTCTGTCCCAGCACTTAATTTAGGATTTTTATTTTTGATAACAATTATACCAGCATTATATAAGTGTCTGGCAATAATCATTAGAGCATTATGATTTAGTTCAGTAAAATCATTTAAAATCCATTTTAACAGTTTCATACAATCTGGTAGATAGTTATTTAATACTTGAATGATATCATTAGGTTTCTTTTTAAGTAAATTTTGATTATTTTCATATATAAATTGAATTGTTGCACTTATATTTGATAGATAATCGGCAATCCCAGAAAAAGTCCATCTTTTTACAATATCTTCATTAGATTTAGTTAATAGTGGAAAACTAATTATGACCTCTTTTGGGATAGGGGTTTTCACAGAAAAATGATTATTCCCATCATATATAATACTACAATCAACACTAATACAGGATGTTGACAGAATTGAAGGAATGATTATAATATCTATTTTAGATTTTGCACAAGCCCTTCCGAAGTCAAGAGCACTACATCCTCCTATGGCAATAACACGATTAAACTCAAGTGACGATTTTACTTCTTCAATACTCTTTGCATTACTATCCTCAATAGGAATAATCTCTTTACAAGCGATACCAGTTAATTTGTTTATAATTTTATAATTATAATCATCAACAATTATTAGGGTTTGATTACAACTCTTTTGTTTAATTATCCTCTCCAATGGTTCATTAGTAAATTTCAATATTGGAAGTATTTCTTTTTCAGTATCTTGATATGGATTTGATTTATTACTCATTATTCCCTCATTACTTTACATTTTGTCAATATTGCAATCTTGATAGCCAAGACTTCTCTGCATGTTATGTGCCATTCCCTTAAATAGCACAACATTCTCTACAGTCTACATTTTTGTTTTTGTCAAGGGGAATTGCACCAGTTTTCTGTAAAATTTTTTCCAATATGTCCAGTTTGACCTATGGACATATACTACAAATGTGTTATTATTAAAACATGAATGTTAAAAATCCGCACATACTCATTGTTGATGATGACCGCCGTTTTACAGATGCGCTTAAGAATAAACTTGAGACTATGGCATCTGTCAAGGCTGTTTATTCAGAAGAGGCATTTAGAAGGATATTTGCCCCTTATAAATTTGACCTCATCCTGCTTGACCTCCGTCTAAAAGAGGCAAAGGAAGGGCTTGATCTCCTTGAGATTATAATTGATGAGGACCCCGGCATTGCCGTTATTGTGATCTCTGGATATGGAGACATCGCCACTGCTGTTGAGGCGCTTCATAAAGGGGCCAAGACATTTCTTGAAAAGGATAAGATTGACCTTGATGAAATATGTGTGCGTGTTGAGCACATACTTAAAGAAACCAGTGCAGAAAGAAGAATTCGTCATCTTGAATCCCTTTTTCAAAAGAACGATGAAATAGTAGGGGAAGACCCGAAAATAACTGACATTAAACGCCATATCAGGCTTGTAGCTGAGGATGGTGAGGCTACGGTGCTCATTAGAGGGGAGACAGGCACTGGAAAAGAGCTTGTGGCAAAGGCAATCCATTCACAGGGCATACGAAAGGATTATCCATTTGTTAGCATTGCCCTCACTGATGTTAATCCTCAGACAATAACTTCAGAGTTATTTGGGCATGAAAAGGGCGCTTTTACTGGCGCAACAGCAAGACACAGGGGGGTCTTTGAGCAGGCCCATAAGGGGGTGCTATTCCTTGATGAAATTGGCGACCTTCCTATGGAGATACAGATCAAACTCTTTAGGTTCCTTGACAGTCGTAAATTCAGGAGGATGGGTGGGGATAAAGACATAGAAGTGGATGTACAGATAGTGGCAGCCACAAATAGGCCACTTGAAAAAATGGTAAATGAGGGCACTTTTAGAGAGGATTTGTATTACAGGTTAAAGGTGCTTGAGATAAACCTTCCACCATTAAGAGATAGAAAAGGCGATATAGAGATACTTGCCCTCTATTTTCTTAAGCAATTGATGAAAAAGGGCAGAACGCCTGCTAATAGCATCAGCCGTGATGCCATTGATATACTGCTTCACCACTACTGGCCAGGCAATGTGAGGGAGCTAAAGGCCGTCATAGAGGGCGCAGCCCTCAGGTGCAGGCTTGAAGGGCGCAAAGAGATTATGCCATCACACATACTGCCACTTCTATACAGAGAAGGCCATTATCTTGAAAAATGCCCATCTAAACTAAATGTCTTCAAAAGACTGGCAGAAACCGAACTTGAACTCATAGACATTGCATTGAAGCGAGCAGGGGGCCGAAAGACAGAGGCATGGAAATTGCTTGGATATCCAAATAGATTTTCCATGTTGAGAAGGGTCAAAAAGATCATCTCGGACTTTCCAGACATTTTAGAGAGGTTCCCTGAAATAAAAAGGAGCTACCTAAAAAGATGAAAAAGGTCTTGATAGTTGACGACATTCCCGAATATAGCGCCACTATTGAACCATATCTTGAAGATAATTTCACTATCTTTAAGGCAAATGACCTTGACTCAGCCAAGGCTATACTGGCTGGCGAGCATATAGACATTGCCATTGTAGATATAGTCCTTGATGAAAATGATCATGAGAATAGGGATGGTCTTTTGCTCCTTCAATGGATAAAGGGTAAGTATCCCAATTTGCCAGTCATTATTATGAGCGCATATAAGGAATTTGACCATGCTGTTGAGGCATTAAACCTTGGGGCAGAATATTTTGTAAAAAAACCAATTAATCCAGATGAGCTATTAAAGATAATTAAAAAGATCGCATGACCCTCTTATTGCAGCTACTCGTAAACGCCGTATGTAATGCGGCCATATATGCGCTTCTTGCCATTGGCTTTGGGCTTATCTACAGGTCTTTGAGGTTCTTTAACATTGGCTTTGGGGCAGTTTATGTAATTGCATCCTATGTTGTAATAGCGCTATCAGAAACCTTTGGCATCCCGCTTTTTGCCTCTATCCCTTTGGGCATTTTTGCTGGCATATTGAGTAGCATACTCATAGACAGGCTCGTCTTTTCTCCCCTTGAAGGATATGGCGCTCCAACAGGGGTGCTTCTTGTGGCATCTCTTGGGGTGTATATAGCTATTGTGAACCTCATCGCGCTCATATTTGGCAATGAGATAAAAATCATAACAAAAGGCATGGAGCCTTCTTTTACGATTGGCCCAATAATAGTTACAAGGATTCAGATAGCGCAAATACTGATTGGATGGACAGGCGCAATCCTTTTTTGGCTTTCCATCAGAAAGAATACGCTTGTAAAGGCTATCTGGGCAATGGGTATAGCGCCTGAACTCGTCATTGCCCTGGGACTTCCTTATAAACGGATGAGGGCTATTGTGTTTTCCCTGAGCGCTCTCTTTGCTGCCGCTGCCTCCATCATTACTACCCTGGATGTTGGCATTGACCCGCATGTTGGAATGGGAGCGCTCCTTACAGGGGCAGTTGCCGTTATTGTTGGCGGCGTAAATTTTTACTGGGGCTGGGTGTCAGGGGCGTCTTTAATAGCCCTTTTACAGGCCATCGGGGTCTGGCTCTTTTCCGCCAAATGGAATGAACTCATAACCTTTGGAATACTCATAATCACACTAATATTCAGGCCAGATGGCATCTTTTCCCCAAAGAGGAGGGCAGAGGAAAGGTGAACTACATAATACACCTCATCATAATGATAGCTATATATCTTATTTTGACCCTGGGGCTGAACTTGGTGGTTGGTTTTGGGGGGCTCCTTTCCATCTGTCAGGCGGTCTTTTACGGGATTGGGGCGTACGCCACAACGCTTCTTATGATGAAGGTCGGGGTTGGATTTATGGCAGCAGTTTTATTGTCCGTGCTTATTACAGGCATATTCGCCTTGGCAATAGGCATTCCTGCCTTAAAGTTCAGGGGAGACCCCTTTGTGCTTGTTACCTTAGGGTTTCAGGCAATCGTATTTACAATCCTATATAACTGGGTGGAGCTTACGCGCGGCCCATACGGCATACCGGGCATTCCAAGGCCATCCATAGCAGGTTATGAAGTAACGGAGCTTCCAGAATATCTTATCCTTACATCTCTTTTTGCAGGGGTAATAATAATCTTTTTAGTAATAATCTACAGGTCGCCATTTGGCCTTGCGCTTAAGGCATTAAGAGATGACGAGATGGCAGCAGAAGGGCTTGGCAAACCGCCTTTTTACCTCTTCTTAGGTGCATTTGTGATATCAGGCATGGTTGCATCAGTGGCAGGCAGCCTCTATGCTACCTATGTTACCTATATTGACCCCACCTCCTTTACTCTGGACGAAAGCATCTTTTTGCTTGTCATACTCCTTGTAGGGGGAACAGGGAATCTGAAGGGCCCGGTGGTTGGCACGGTCTTTTTGATACTGCTCCCGGAGGCATTGAGATTTCTTGGCCTGCCCGATACTATAGCACCAAATGTAAGGCAGATACTCTATGGCCTTATAATTGTGGCGTTTATGTTTTTAAGACCGCGGGGAATTGCAGGCGAATTCAAACTCAGGTGATAAGGGCCAAGGTTAGATGGTTGGGTTAAAAATAAAGAATTTAAGCAAGACGCTATTGGGCATGGAAATAATAAGAAAGGTTACTGCGACTTTTCTCCCCGGCAGGATAACAGCGCTTGTAGGGCCGAATGGGGCGGGAAAGACTACTATTTTTAATCTCATTTGCGGATACCTTACGCCAGATAACGGGGCAGTCTTTTATGATGACGAAGATATAACCGGCCTTCAACCATATCAGGTGGCGCGGAAAGGCATTGGAAGGCTGTTTCAAGATGTGAGGATATTTGAAGGTATGACTGTCCTTGAAAATGTGGTTACAGCATGTATGCCCTATGCCTCTGAGTCTCCCCTCTTCCCCTTCATGCGTCCTTTACGCCTTAGCAGATTATATAAACATGCGAGGGAAAGGTCGTGTTACTGGCTGGAATTTGTTGGGCTTTATGCGAAAAAGGACTACCCTGCATCAGAGCTATCTTTTGGTCAGCAAAAGCTCCTTGCCATAGCGCGCCTTCTTTCAAAGGGCTTTAGAGTAATGCTCCTTGATGAGCCAGCATCTGGTCTTAGCCCAATAGCCACAAAAAAGGTCATGGCGACCCTTGAAAGGATCGTCTCAGAAGATAGGGATAAGACTATAGTTGTAGTGGAACACAATATGAAGGTTGTTACTGAGATGGCTGATTGGGTGTATTTCATGAATGAAGGACAGGTTGCATTCTTTGGCAGGACAGACCATGTGCTTGGCGCAAGGGAAGTGAGAGAGATGTATTTGGGGTTTTAATATGTTGGATGTGCGATCTATACATGTCTTTTACGGCGCAAAACACATAATTAAAGATACATCGTTTTCAATAGGCAATGGCGAAAGGCTGCTGCTTCTTGGGCCAAATGGCGCTGGAAAGTCAACGCTTCTCAAGGCAATTGCTGGGCTAATTCCAGTAAAACAAGGCGCAATTGAGTTTATGGGGCAAAAAATAACAGGATTTTCAGCAATGGGGCGGGTCAAGGCGGGCATTTCCTACCTCCTTCAGAGTAATAATATCGTGCCTGATCTTACTGTAGAGGAAAATCTTTCAATTGCTGCATACGGGCTTAAAAAAGATGAATTTACCAGACGCCTAAACGAAGTATTTTCCGTATTTGACTTTCTGGGAAAAAAACTTAAGAGGCGCGCTGGATTTTTGTCTGGAGGCGAACGCCAGGCCCTTGCTGTAAGCATGGTCCTTATCAAACGGCCAAAGCTCATCCTCCTTGATGAGCCAACTGCAGGGCTTTCTCCAAAAACAGCCAATGAGATGCTTGAACACATAAAAAAGGTCTCTGAGGTCGTGGGTATTGATGCCACCTGCATGGTAGAACACAACCTTCGCTATGCGCTCCCCTGGGCAACAAGGGTGTTGGTGATAGTATCTGGAAGGGTGGTCTATGAAAGTGATAAGCCTCAAAACTTTATTGACAATCCAGAAGAATTGGAAAAATTCTTTTTTTGAGGATTCCTTATCATAATAATAATGTGCATAAAATGCCAGATTAGATTATAGGAGACCAAGGGGCTTGAGAATGCCTGCAAGCTCCACATCCTTTTTAACCCTCATACGGAGGGCCTCTAATACCTTATTTATTTGCTCAATACCATAGTCTTTTTTGAGCCTTTCCTATGTCTCTTTGTCTCCATATCTTACAGCAGTGCGCCTCTCCCATATAAGCAGGGCTATTACAGCAGCCGTGATGGTTGTTAAAAAAGAGGGAGAACAATATAAAATTTCTGTGTCTCTTACCTTGAAGCATGGCCTTTTTCCTTTAAATAAAACTAAAGAAGAGGCGTTGCAGGCTCTTGAAAAAGTGAAATTTTTGCGCTTGTTATGGAAAAGTGTTTTTTCAGTCTCCAAATACCTCTGCCAGCGTTTTAGCAGTAAGGATGCGCTCTGACCAGCGCATCAACTGTTCA
>JALWQB010000271.1 GCA_026994795.1 Deltaproteobacteria bacterium | reverse complement strand
TTAAGAAACTGCTTGATAGCGTACGGTATTATAATTGTATAGAAGATTATTTAGAAGAAGAGGCGTTAAAGGCGAAGAGTGAGATAAAGATATTTTTTGAACAAAGCAAGTTGTCTGATGAAGCGAAAGAAAAGTTTTATTATGTGATAGGTGAGATTGTAAGAGCAGGTTTTTTTGATAACGATAGCCATGAGGGATATTTAGATATAGTTTCTGCCTTTTCTGATAACGAGATACTGTTTTTTGACCCTGTGTTTAACAAGACATATCCAAGCAGCAGGATTTATGTGAAGGCATTTGAGAAGATATTGGGATAAGGATTATTTTTTCTTTAGAAGAGTTGTCATAAAGGTTGCGAATGAGGCGGTAAATGGAGCGGTATTTCAGGCAGGAGAAATTCATAGACAGGGAAAGGGAGATTATCTTCTTAAAAGATTGGTTTGCAACCTTGCCTAATGAAATTCTCTGGATTTATGGACCGAAATCGAGCGGTAAAACAACCCTTATTGAATATGTAATTGAGAATGAATTAATTGACCAAGCTGATACTATAGAAAAAAATAAGTTTTGGGTAAAGTATATTAATTTTAGGCGCACAATCATTAGTAACTATAATAGCTTTATTGAGGCGCTTTTTGAAGAAAAAGATGAGGCGGAAAAGGTTCTGGAATTAAATAGGAAATATAAGCTTGGAATATTTGAGTTAGAGGCAAAGACGCTTAAGAAGATTAAAGAAAAAAAGAAAAATTTGTTCCAATTTTTGATGGATGAATTGACTAAGATTGATAAACAAAGGTTGATAGTAATTGATGAAATTCAGACCTTAGAAGATATATATATAAATGGCGGAAGGGAATTATTAAAGGAATTTTTAAATTTTTGCGTGGCCTTAACTAAAGAGACGCATTTAGCTCATGTGGTGATTTTGTCTTCCAGTACGATATTTATAGATAAAATATACAATGAAGCGAAGATGAAAAAGACAAGCACATTTTTTAAGGTCAATCATCTTGAACAGAGCGTTGTAGAGCATTGGCTAAGAGAGGAGAATTTTAGATATGAAGAGACAGAGCTAATATGGGAATATTTAGGGGGGAGCATATTTGATATTAAGAGATTATTGAGAAGTTTTAAAAGAGAAATATCATTAAAAGAGTATTTAGAGCATCAAAGATGGCTTTCTTATACAGAAATTGTTGATGTTTTTGCCAAATTAAAGAGTAAACGGATAGAGGAGATTTTCAGAGATATCGCCCGAATAATTATTAATGATAGGTTTTATATGTGTAAGGCGGATGATTATGATGAAAGAGAAGTAATTGAAAAATTTTCAGAAAAGGAGATTTTGTTTTTTGACCCATTGACCTTGCGAGTTACTGGAACTAATCGCCTTTATGAAAAGGGGATGGAGCTTTTGAGTCGGTAAATGGAGCGGTATTTCAGGAAGGAGAAATTTATAGATAGGGAAGAGGGGATAGTCTTTATTAAGGAGTGGTTTAAAAGGCTTCCCAAGGAAATTCTTTGGATATACGGGCCTAAATCCAGCGGTAAGACTACTTTTATTGAATATATTATAGAAAATGAGCTTTTGGATGATTTTGACTCCCTGAACTCCGATCGTAACTATTGGTTGAGGTATATAAATTTAAGGAGGTATTTGATAAGCAGTTATGAGAGCTTTATAGAGGCATTCGTAAAGCCCAAGATGCGGGGCAGCAGGAAAAAAGAGGAAACACTTAGCGCCCGCATAAGCCTTGGCATATTTGAGCTAAATGCAAATATCCTTAATGATGTTCGGGAAAGGAAACGAGATATTTTCAAAGAGATGGAAAGAGAGCTTGAGAAGATTGCAGATAAGAGACGTCCAATTATCGTAATAGATGAGATACAACTTCTTGAAGATATATATATAAATGGAGATAGGGAATTATTAAAGGAGTTTTTGAATTTTTGCGTTGCCCTCACTAAGGAACTCCGCCTTGCTCATGTGGTGATTCTCACATCAAATACTATTTTTATAGACAGGATTTACAATGATGCAAGGCTTAAAGAGACAAGCGTCTTTTATAAGATAGACCATCTGGATTCCAGCGTAGTAAAGGTATGGCTTAAGGGTGAGGGGATGGGTGAAGAGGGAATAAGTCTTATGCTTGATTATTTTGGGGGGAGTATCTACAGGATACAAAGATATCTTAGAGATAGGGAGAGAGTAACGGATATTAGGGCATATCTTAAGGAGCAGGCCTTTTATGCCTATGCTGAGATAGTAAATTTATTGACAGATGAGAGGGACAAGAAGAAAAGGGCTGTTTTTAAGGATATAGCTCAGGAGATATTGGCTAAGGGGTCTTTTATAGTGAGTGAGAGTACAGACTTAGAGGTAAAAGAGATAATAAGACATTTTTCTGATAAGGAGATATTATTTTATGACCCTTTGACATTAAAGGTAAATGGCAACAGCAGGATATATGAGAAGGCAATGACAATATTGCTTGAGCGTGGAAAGATGTGCGCCTAACACCTTTTGGGAAATGATTTGAAAGGAGGATTTATGCTGGAAGATAAAAAAGATATACAACATAAGGAAGTATTACAGTCAATGCCATCAGAATTTCAGGCGTTAGTGGCTGCAATTTTTCCAAATACTAAATACTTTGATGCCAAGTTTGATTATATGCAGTTTCAGATAGATGAGTTGAGGAGAAACCAGGATGATTTTAAAGAGCAGTTAAAGGATTTTAAGAAGGATGTTGATTATAGATTTCAACAGGTAGATAAGCGCTTTGAGCAGGTAGATAAGCGTTTTGAACAGGTAGATAAGCGCTTTGAACAGGTAGATAAGCGCTTTGAGCAGGTAGATAAACGTTTTGAGCAGGTAGATAAGCGTTTTGAGCAGATAATTGCCTCAATTGATAAGCTTGTGGATAGGCTTGATAAAAGGGATATTGAGCATAGGAATTTTACATTGAGGATGTTTTCTATATCTATAGTTCTTTCATTGATTGGGGCATTAGGGGCATTTTTAAAGACAATTGGTTTTTTTTGATAGAAACAAATATAGCATGTTAGAAGAGATATTAGAACATCACAAAGAGAAGGTCTTGCGCCGCTGAAATAATATTACCTATTGGAGAGTCTGAATGGGATTTTTATGCTGGGAAACATGCTGATAAGGCATCCACTCAAAAGTGAGAGGTGAAAATTACATAGATGCCTGATGATAGAGGTGTTCCTATAACCGGGGCTGGTATTGTTTCGAGCATCGGGCACGATATCGCTTCTGTGACTGCCTCGCTTCGGGATGCTGTATGCGGTATAGAGGCCGTTCCCGAGCGGAAGAGGCTGGGATTCAGGAGCAGTTTGAGCGGCGTGATAAAGGATTTTAGGCTGCGCTATCCACTGTCAAAGAAATGGAGAAAGACCCTGCCTGATTATGGCTTATGGGCATGGTCAGCAATTCAGGAGGCATTAGAATGCGCTCGCATTACTATTGAATCGGCGGGGGATCGGACCCGTATCGGCATTGTTTTAGGTAATGATTCATCTGTGGTCGCGGGCGTGAGACAGGTAGAGCTGCTCAAGGCCCACAAGAATTCAAAATGGATTGGCAGTGGTTATATATTTCAGATATTGACAAGCACTCTTACTCTTAATTTTTCATCGCTTTTAAATATTCAGGGAGTGAGCCTGACGGTTAGCGCCGCATGCGCCAGCGGGGCAGTGGCGATAGGGCTGGCCGCTGACCTTATAAGAAGGGGCGAGATGGATATTGTTATATGCGGCGGGGCGCAGGAGATATCTTGGGAGTCCATGTGCAGCTTTGATGCTCTTGGCGCCTTTTCCACGAGAGAAAGGGAGCCGTGGGCTGCCTCAAGGCCATTTGATATGGAGAGGGATGGGCTTGTGCCAAGCGGCGGCGCTGCTGCCCTTGTGCTGGAATCAATTCACAGCCAGCAGCGCAGGGGGGTCTCTGCGCTTGGATATGTGCAGGGCTTTGCTCAGGCGTCAGATGGGTATCATGTATCCATTCCTACTGGGGAGGGGCTTTACAGGTCTATGCGTCAGGCTATTTCCTCTGCTGGTATTCAGCCTGAGGATGTTGATCTTGTAATGGCGCATGCCGCATCTACCCGTGTGGGCGACGAGGCCGAGGCAAAGGCTATGGTGGATCTGTTCGGCATGGATGAAGGCGATCAGGTAGGGCCTGTGGTGTGCGCAGTAAAGGGCCTTACAGGACATGAATTTTGGATGGCAGGGGCATCGCAGGCAGTATATGCCCTTCTTATGGCCAAAGAGGGATTTGTTGCAGGACATCCCAATCTGGAAGAGGCGGATGGGCATGGACGCTATCTTAAGATACCGAGGGATTATATTCCCCTTGAGCCAAGATATATTCTTTGCAATGCTTCTGGTTTTGGCGGGACTAATGCAAGTCTTCTTATAAGCACTGACTATGAAAGTTGACAACATAATTATCGGCAGCGGGATAAGCGGGCTTACTGCTGCGGCAATACTTGCCCGTCTTGGGCGAAGCGTTGCCGTGATAGAAAGGAACAGGCGTGTTGGAGGCAGCCTCAGGCGTTTTAAGAGAAACGGGGTTGCCTTTGATACAGGCTTCCATTATACGGGCTGCCTTGGGAAAGACGATATCCTTTATAGGCTGTGGGATTATCTTGGCTTGCTGCAATATCTTGATATACAAAGATTTCCTGATTATAGTCATGAAAACATATCTTTCTTTGATTCATCGCTTGAAATTCCGCTTTATTTTTCCTATAAACGTTCTGAAGAGGAATTGTCAAGTTTGTTTCCACAAGATACTGAAAAGATAAGGGAATATTTCAGAACTGTAAGGGAAGTGGCCGCGACCATACCTTTCTATAATTTTGATGTTTCGCTGAATGAATTTTTTAGGGATTATTGGAAGCCTTCACAAGTGCCGGTAAAGGGCATTCTTTCTGGCATATCGGATAACAGGCTTGTGCTGGCCCTTTTAATCCACCTCTTTCTGTATGGCGTTCCTGCATCTCAGGCTAGCCTTGGCACTCACGCCATGGTGGCGCATGCATATTTGAACGGGGCATATCATATAGTCGGCGGTGGACAGGCAGTCATAGATTCCTATCTTAAGATATTAAGGAGGGCAGGAGTAGAGATTTTTACCAGTATGGACATAGAGCGGATTGACATTAAGGACGGGGCAGTCCACGCTGTTTGTGCAGATGGGGAATTTTTCAGGACGGAAAATGTAATTTATACTGGCCATCCTTCAAGGCTGTTTGACCTCTTGCCTGAATCTTTTTTCAGGCCCGCTTATGTAAGGCGCCTGCGCGGGCTCATAAATACCCCATCCATGTTTGTAGCCTTTTGCAGCTTAAACGCTGAGATGGATGATTATGGCAAGTCGCCGTGGATAAACTATTATGCCCTTTTCTCCGATGAAGACATGAACAGTTCCCGACACAGGCAGCTTGACCGTCTTCCTGTAATGCTTACCGCGCCATCGGTAAGGGATGGGACTGGTAAACAGGGGGCAGTCTTGCTCCGTGAATCTTCCATGGAGGAGGTCCTAGCTTTTGACCAGCATGGTGAGGAGGGCAAGCGGGCGGCAGGTTATGAGGCTTGGAAGAGAAGGGAGGGCATAGCCCTTTGTAACAAGGCGAATATGCATTGGTTTGGCAGCGATGAAGCGCTTGAACTGCTTGAGACAAGCTCACCTCTTACGTTCAGAGACGAATTGGGCGCTCCTGAGGGTACTGTATATGGGGCAATGCATTCCATTAATCAGTTGACCCCAAGCCACATGACCAGGTTAAGGGGTCTGTATCTTTCTGGTCAGAGCATACTTATGACAGGCATAGTAGGGGCCTCTCTTTCTTCGCTTGTTACGGTTGGTGAAATCGTGGGCAAGGAATCTTTATGGGAAAGGATTACAGGTTCGTGAAGAGGAGGGTTGTCATTACTGGAATGGGGGCAGTTTCGCCCTATGGCCTTGGGGTGGATAAGTTTATCAGGGGCATTTGGACCAATACCTCTGCTGTAACAGTGATGGAAGAATGGGAGGATAGGGGATTGCGGTCTCATTTGGCTGCTCCCGTGCCTGATTTTGATGTTAAAAAGGCTGTTCATAGAATGTTTCGGCGCAATATGGGCGGGATGGCCCTGTATGCGGCAATAGCCGCGAGAGAAGCCGTTGAGGATTCAAAAATTGATAGTAGCCTGCTCGCTGCAGGACGGGTGGGAGTCGTTATGGGGTCAACTACGGGCAGTCCTGAGGCATACGAGGCCTTTTATGAGAAATTTTTTCCGGACAGGCGGGCTCATGGGATAAAATCAGGGCTCTTTTTCAAGATAATGGGGCATACTTGCAGTGCGAATACAGCGCAGTTTTTAGGCGTTTCAGGTGAGCAGTGGGCGTCTGTCAGCGCATGCGCCTCTTCAAGTCAGGCTATTGGGCTTGGATTTCTCTTAATCTCTTCTGGACGGCAGGACGTGATGATTTGCGGCGGGGCTGACGAGGTCCATCACACTGTTACCATGGTATTTGATGTTGTAGGAGCAGCGTCATTGAGAAATAGTAATCCTGATACAACCCCTAGCCCCTTTGATGTGCGGAGAGACGGTGTAGTGTGCGGCGGCGGCAGCGGCGTGGTCATGCTGGAATCTCTGGAACATGCACGGAGACGGGGGGCGAGGATATACGGGGAAATAGCCGGATTTGGTAACACTACAGATTCGGGGCATATTTCAAATCCGAGCCCTTTGGCGATGAAAAATGCAATGCTTAACGCTATAAAAGAGGCTGGGATTACCAGAGATGACATCAGTTATGTCAATGCGCATGCAACGGGCACTGTTACTGGCGATGCGGCAGAGGCCGAGGCTATTTCCATGATCTTTGGAAAGAGGGCGCCGGTAAGCTCCCTAAAGGGTCATTTTGGACATACTCTTGGCGCTGCCGGAAGCCTTGAAACAATCGCTGTTCTAAAGATGATAGAACGGCAAGAGTTGGTCCCGACTTTAAATCTTGATGAACCAGCCCCTGACTGCAATAATATAAATCTGCTGCGCAAATTTGAAAAAATGCCTGTTTGCTCTGTATTAAAAAATAATTTCGCCCTTGGTGGCGTAAATACATCTATTGTGTTGAGGAGTGTTGACTAAATGTTTACAGATGAACAACTGGAAAAAAAGGTTCAGGATATCCTGTGTGAGGAGTTTGAACTGGATGCTGAAAAACTCAAGCCTCAGGCAAATCTTTATGAAGACCTTGGGCTGGACAGTCTGGATGCTGTTGATCTGGTTGTTGCGCTTGAGCAGGGATTTGGCATAAAATTGACAGATGAAGAGGCGGTGCGGTCGGTAAGGACCTTGGATGACCTTTATGCCCTATTGAGGAAGATCAGGGATCAGCGCATGGGATCTTGAGTGTGCAGGTAATAATGTCTCTTTTTTTAAATCTGTATTTTTGGCCTTCTTTTTTTTTAATTACATTATGTTCTTTGATTGTGCTGCCTTTTATTTATCTTTTTTCACGGCTTACGGGCAGACAGTGGCAGACTATTCTTCGGAACAGCATTCGGCTTTATGGCTGGGTAATAGTGAAGAGCGCTGCTCTTTTTGCAAGCGTAAGGGTATGCGACCGTTCAGGAGGCATTAGCCCGCCTGTAGTCTTTACCCCCAATCACTGTTCCTCTATTGAACCGTATCTCTTTGGGCTTTTGAGGTATGAGATGGCATTTGTAACCTCGTGGCCGTTTAAATTGCCTGTTTATTCAAGATTTATGCGTCAGGCTGGATATATTGACGCCGGAATGGGCGTGGAGGCTGTAATTTCGCAGGGGTTAAGGCTTCTCAATATGGGGGTATCGGTGATCATCTGGCCTGAAGGGCACAGGTCAAGGGATGGCAGTCTGGGACGTTTTAAGAACGGGGCATTTCTTTTAGCGTGCAGGGCAGGGGTCCCTGTTGTCCCTGTTCACATCAGGGGTTCTTATGATGTCCTGCCTCCTGGCAAAAGGCTTCTAAGGGCGCGTAATGTGGAGCTCAGGCTGCTTTCCCCTGTTTATCCTGAGCATACAGGGGATGAAGCCTCCTGTGTGTATAGATTGAAAAGATATGTAAAAGAGGCTATAGAGAGGGACAGCGAGCAAATATAATACGCCTGCGGATGCGGGGCATGAAACTTATTTTCGTTTTGGCGGGCAGGAGTTAGATGAGAGTATATGTTTAAGAACATGACCTTGAATGATTATTCTATTGAAGAAGGGATACGGTTGCGAAGAATGTCATCCGCCGGCATAAGGGCAAGGCAGACTGAACTTATGAAGGCGCATCTTCTTCATGCCTCAAAGTCTGCATTTTATCAGCGGCTGTTCAGGGAAGCGGATTTTTCCCCTGACAGCTTTTCCTCTCTTGAATTGATTGAGAATATTCCATTTACTGAAAGGGGACAGCTTTCTGAATATGAAGCTGATTTTTATGCCGTGCCTAATAGTGAGTTTGTTGATTTAGTTCAGACATCTGGCACGGATGGAAGGCCGCTTACCATTGGATATACTCAGGCTGATCTTCAGAGACTGGCCTATAACGAAGCGATGGCATATTCGGGCGCAGGATTTATGCCAGGCGAAACATGCCTTATTACAGTAACTTTGGATTCTCTGTTTATAGCGGGCATGGCCTATTACCTTGGGGCATTGATGATGAATATGAGGGCAGTGCGGAGCGGGCCCGGCAGGATTGACAGACAGCTTGAATTGATTCGGACCCTGTCGCCTTCAGTAATAGTTGGCGTGCCGAGTTTTCTGGCAAAAGTGGCCGATTATGCAATAGAGAAAGGCATGGACGACTTTGCAGAGCCTGTGCAAGGCATTCTTGCCATTGGTGAACCTGTTAGAAGGCCTGATATGGGACTTAACGCCCTTGGAAATGCCCTTTCAACAGGATGGAACGCCAGAGTGATATCTACCTATGCAGCGACTGAGTTGGAGACTGCCTTTTGTGAGTGCGTAAAGGGAAGAGGCGGCCATGTTCATCCAGAACTGTGCATTGCAGAGGTAGTTGACGATTTTGGGAGAATACTCTCTGACGGCGAGTTGGGAGAATTGGTGGTAACCCCCCTTGGGGTTGAAGGTATGCCGCTTGTGCGATACAAAACAGGGGATATGACAAGAATGTATTCAGGCCAATGCGAGTGTGGCTGGAATACGCCGAGGATAGGCCCTATAGAGGGCAGAAAGTCCCAGCGCCTGAAATACAGGGGCACTACGGTCTATCCACAGACAATTTTGCGTGTTTTACATGATAAATTGGGGATTGATATGGCATATATAGAGGTTACGAGCGCATACGATCTGTCAGATTCCATTAAGGTGGTTGTAGGAGAGCCTCAAGAGATTTCAGCGCACAGGGCAAAAGAGATTGAGAATGCGATACAGTCAATTATGAGGGTGAAACCGCAGGTGATCTTGCGGTCTAAGGAGGAAGTGGAAAATAAAATAACAGGTCACGGAGGCAGAAAGCCTAAGCAGTTCTTTGATTTGAGGGGCAGGGCCTGAACTAAGTGATAAGCCCTGAAGGATTAGGCTGGAACAGGTAATATGAGCTGTTTTGGACAGATATGGGGCGTTGAGTTTGATAGAGTGTTGATTGATGAGGCAATGATCCATGGCGGTCTGCTTTCCATGGAGCTTGAACTTTCAAGGCGCTGCAATCTTGCTTGTATTTATTGTTACGCCTCTTCTGGCAGGGCCCTGCCGAATGAGCTGACTTTAGAGGAGATATTTGACGTTGTGAGACAGGCCAAGTCCTTGGGAGCCAGGAAGATTATTATTCTTGGCGGGGGAGAGCCTATGTTGTATGAGTGTCTGTTTGAGGTCGTGGATTTTATTTTAGGGCTGGAGATTGAAGTAGATATATTTACGAACGGGACATTGATCGGCCAATGGGAGGCGGAGGCGCTTTTTGAACGCGGCGTTGCCGTTGCTGTTAAGCTGAATAGTTTTG
>JALWQB010000270.1 GCA_026994795.1 Deltaproteobacteria bacterium | reverse complement strand
TAACCTGATCTTCTACCACCTGCGGGGATGGCCCTGGATATTCCGTAAAGACAATCACCTGAACATCTGAAAGGTCAGGGATGGCGTCAAGGGAAATGGTCTTTATTGCCCAAAGACCAAGAAAAAGCAGAAAAGCCCCCCCTATAATTACGAGAAATCTATCCTGTATTGACGCCCTTATGATTGCCTGAACCATTATAACGCCCCATGTTGCCCTTTTCTGTTCACATCCATGTCCATATTATTCATTTGCTTATCCCCAACTGAGCCCGTTTTTCTCATCTTGTTCATCTTATTCATCTTCTCCATCTTCTTCTCCATCTTCATCCCCTTCATGTCCATTTTCATGCCATTATTGCCATGCTGTAACCCTTTTATATTGGCATCCATCATCTTGATAGCCGCCTCTTTAAGGCTTGATTCAGAATCAATCAAAAATTGGCCAGATATCACGACCTCTTCACCTTCTGATATACCCTTTTTTACCTCAATTAACCCATCAGCCTCCATGCCTATCTCCACTGTCCTTGGCTCAAACTTTCCTTCGTCAACCATCACAAAAACATGCTCCCTTTTGCCTGTAATAAGTAGAGCCTCTTTTGGGATAGCTATAACCTCCTTTTTAAGGGCGGATTTAATAGAGACCCTTGCATACATCCCAGGCAACAAAGAAAGGGCTTTATTATCTACATCTTTTAACCGTATGCGCCCCTTTACAGTGCGGGTCTTTTTATCAACTGTTGGATAAATAAGGTCAATTTCTCCCTGAAATACCCTGTCCTTGATGCTATCTATCTCTACAATTGCAGCATCGCCCTCCTTTATCCAAGGAAGCTCCTCTTCATAAAAAGAGGCAATTACCCAGACTGTCTTTAAATCAGCTATGTTGTAAAGGGTCTTTTGAGGAGAGATAAAGGCATTTTCCCTTATATTAATACTAATTATAATGCCATCAGAAGGACTGATAAGAGGCACGAGCCTTTTTGGCCTCATATCGCGCTTTATGCCTGATATAAACCACTGAGGCATTCCAAAGCGCTTGAGCCTCTTTTGAGATGAAGACAAGAGCCTTTTTGCATCCTGTAATATCAATGGGTTACCATCTCTTACCGCCCTAAGCCCCTTTATTGCCATAACGTATTCGCTTTGAGCGGTGATAAGCTCAGGCGAGTATATCCATGCAAGCACATCGCCCTTTTTGACACGCTCACCTGTCCTCTTTTTAATAAGCCTCTCTGCCCAGCCCTTAAACTTTGCATGAACCATGTATATTTCATCCTCATTATATGTAACCTCACCATATGTAGTGATTTCCCTTGAAAGGCGCCTGAGCCCTGCCCTCATCGTCCTTATGCCCATCTTTTGCATCGTAACAGGGTCAATTACAACAGTGCCATGAGGGGCGCTTTTAGACCCTTCAAGGTCTTCAGGATATACAGGTATATAGTCCATTCCCATCTCATCTTTAGCAGGCACAGGCGATGTTATGGCAGGGTTCATGGGGTTTCTGTAAAATAAGGGTTTTCTTTCCCCCTTCTCCCCTTTTGAAGGCATCTTGTTGGCCTTATCTTTGGCCATGTTATGGGCATTATGGAGAGTATCAGCCCTATTGCTTAAATACGGACTTAGTTTGCCAATCAGATTATTGAGATAGGGTATAGAGATAAAATTACTTCCCAAATAGCCTGATGTTAACCCAAGAATAAAGATAAATATAAAAGATATTAGCCTAATCCACATTATTTATCTCCTTGAATGTCTCTTCCAATAAGTGTTGATAATTTTGCCAGTATCTTTTGGGCATTTGAGATGAGGTTTACCCTTGCCTCTTCAAATTTATAGAGCATTAGCTCTGCCTTAAAGAGGGCAAGGATATCAGCATTGCCAGCTAAATATGACGCCCTTATTGCATCAAGGGTTGCCCTTGCCTTTGGTATTATAGTGGTCTCATATAGCCTCTGTTGCCTGTAAATCCCTGAGTATTGTTCATATAGTGCTTTGATTTTCCCTGTTATGTCGTCTTTTATTGATTCAATTGCATATTTAATTGACATTATATCCTGAGATGCTGAAAGCACCTCTTGTCTCTGTTTGTCCTTATAGAATAGGGGTATGTTCAAAGAGACCAAAAGCGAGGCAAAATCAGGGCGTTTCTCGCCAGTTGGCTTGTCTCCAAAGCGCCTTCCGTATGCGCCAGTAATAGAGAAGTCAGGATAATATGATAGCCTCTTTAATTGCCTTAAATTTTCCTTTATTGAGAGCGCCACCTCTTTTTCCTTTAAAATAGGGTTGAATTGCATTGCATCTTTAATATAGCCTTCCATACTCCCTATTGCCAAAACAGAGGTCAATATGTCCTTGTTAATGCCCCCCTTATCTAAGGTAATACAATTATGACCAGTCATTAGGATGGATATAAGTGATTTTTCAACGCTTTTATATCTTGCATTAAGCTCAATCTCTCGCTCTAAAACCCTTGTAAGCTCTAATTGGGCGAGAAACACATCAGATTGACCGCTGCTTC
>JALWQB010000269.1 GCA_026994795.1 Deltaproteobacteria bacterium | reverse complement strand
CTATCTCTGGAGTTCCCCCACAATATCTTAGAGCTTATATCAAAAAATGAAGGCATCAGCCCCCGCTGAATAGGGCTTAATGAATATGCCTTTTGGGTATAAAAGGCATCAACATTACCCCTTATAATATAATTTACGCCTAATTCCCTGCCTATTTTTTTTAAAAGAGGCGATGAGATATATTTTATATTATTACAGCCTCTATCTGTGTATATGTAATTATTAGAAGGGGCGTCATAATGACGGTCAGCATAAATTGCCTTCGCAACCTCACTTTTCATGTCATCTGACCATCCTGACAGCGCATATCTATCATAAAAGTTTTTCCGGCCTTTTTGCCCCTGCCTTTCTATTACATTATAATGACTCAATATATGATAGACATCATCTTGAATAACAGGCAGCGCCCCGTGCCTGATTAACTCTCTTGACAAAAATCTTTCAATATGTATTGCCGGGATGCCGTTTTTCGCAGGACAGGTCAGGGGAAAGACGGCAAGCCTTAACGGATTGCCATTCTTATGATAATCACTGGATATTGAGACGCTTTCAGTCTCTACCTTCCACCCGCAAGAAGATAAGAATAAGGTTATAATAGATACTGATATTATAGTTATAAAAAATCTCATATTATCATATTATTACCTTGCTATTATTTTATAAATAAGGCCGTCCATACAGAGACGGCCTTATTTTTTATTTTTCTATTATTATTTTATATCCGGCGCTGGAAGATATTCAGATTCCTTTGCCGCAAGCTCCTTTATCTCAGCTGACTTTGCAAGCACTGCCTCTACTGCATCATCGCCAAGGGACTTCTTTTCAACAACCTGATTGAAAAGCTCCCTCAAAAACGCTACCGGGACATCAGTAATTGCATTCCTTGAGTCGGTCCTTGCAGTGTCAAACTCCTGAAGCACCTTACCTTTGGTATCTTCAGAGACATGGACCTCAACCAGTTTAAGCTCGCCAGCAAACCTATATTTGATATTGTCGGCCAGGCCTGCGCCCTTAATGGCCTCAATACGACTATCGTCAAGAAGAACATCTAAGAAATAATCTGCCATTTTTTTACCTCCTCCATTTCATTAGTTAATTATTTTAAAGATCTTTTAGATCCACTTCAAGGTCTTTCTCTTTATTGATGACATACTTTTCATTGCAGAATGGATAATTAAAGTGTTTCCACCATTTGACAACGGCCTTAAATACCTCGGGACGCATAATGATGCTCGGGGGCTGGACGCCCTGCGCCACCATCCCGCGGAGGAAGCTGCCGCTCAATTTCTCCCTTTCATGGCCGCAGGTCTCGCTATAGGCCATCTCTTTACAGGTCGGGCAGAAAGAGAACTCCCTCATATTTTGCGGCCTTATTTCAAGGCCGTATGGGACATCAGTCGGCGGGGCATCAAAGCCAAAGCTCGGGATGCCCTCGTTCCAGAGTATCTGTGTGGACCATTTATCATAATATTCTCCAACAGCGGCATGGTCACGGCCAAACATGTGATGAGTGCACCCCATGTTCTGGCGGATGATGCCATGAAGGAGGCTTTCAAGCGGGTTGCCATAACGCATATCCCATAAGCAGATGCTTGGGAGATGGCGGGAATTTTTGATGTAACCGCCAGTATTTACTGCCTCATGTCCTTCAACGATTGCCTCATCTGGATAATCGCCGCGGCGTTTGACGCCGATGATGGCATTGACAAGGACGCCGTGACAGGGCTCAAGGTCGCCTGTAAACGCTGCGTTTTTCATAAGGAATTCATGCCCGACATGGGGGACATTACGGGTCTGGTGGTTGATAACTGTCCTCCAACCCCTTCTGTCAAACTCCTCTCTTGCCTTTCTTGGCGGGAACCAGAAGCGGTCAAATGGCTCGCGTAAGATAGGCTCGTTTATTATTGTGTATTTTCCTGCAAGCACTATCGGATTAAGGCTCTTATAGATGACCCAGCCGGGATGCTTTTTGTTAAATGCCTCTTTTACGACCTCAGGGTTGTCCTGAGGGGTTCCAAAGGTCTTGTGGGCAAGCTCCTCAGTGTCTGATATCTCCCATACCTCTTCTATGTCCAAGACAGCAAAGGGCTTACCTTTGAGGTTTAATACAAGCCTGTCGCCTGAACCGACGCCAAGTTTATTAAAATCTTCTTTGCTGATGTCAAAGACAAGGGGATATGGGAATATCCACTCGTTTAAGAGCCTCCTCTCCTTTAATATCCTCTCAACCTCTGCCTGCGGCATAGACCCCTCAACCGGGCTGAAAAACCCATAACAGATGCTCATGATCTCACGATATACATTTCTTACGGGAACGCCTGTTTCATAGTGGAGTGAGGGCTTGATGTCATAGGTAGGACAGCCCTTAATCATCTTTTTAGCACGTTCTGGGTCCCTTACAACGCGCTCAACAAGTCTGCCTCCATGAGGCAATGGCCTTTGAATTAAAAAACGTGACATTCGTACACCTCCTTAGATTTTTAATTAAGACAAGTCAGTCCATATAGGATATTAAAGAATAGCACAACAATATATTTTTACAAGAGAACAAATTTCAACTTTTTCAATAAATCTTCAATAAAAAGGGGGAGGTAATCTTTCATCTTACGCATTGCCTTTAACTTATTAATTTTATTATTTCTTTCTCAAGATATGCGAAATCAGCAGAGACAGGCGTTATGGCTGTTTACGCCTCTATATTAAAATCAGTTATAAATTTAGGCGCATTTTATTTCCTGTCCCCTTTAAACCGGCCACTTTTTTTGTATCAGCGCTGCTCATCCAATTTTTACATGGTGGCCATTTTGAGTCAAGTTTTTCTTTTTTTCACGCTGTGAACCTCCTTTCAATTTTAGTCTATATGCGTTGTGCCCCACCCTGTCCATTATTGCATCTGCCAGAGTAGGGCCTCAAATCTTGCATGCCATTCGCTTACGGGAGGCTGGGTAGAAATTATCAATGAACCGCTGTTATTTTGTCATCTATTATCTCCAAAATGTCCCGTGTGGCGGCAATGTCCAGTCCTTAAGATAAAAATCATGCCGAGGAAAAACATAAGATGTATTGGGGACATCGTAATATGCTATTCAGAAACTGTTTAAAGGTATTGGCTTGGATGATTTTAAATGAGATAGCTTGACACTAAAAAAGAAGGTAATTATCTGATTTTAGACAAAAAATAAGATTGTCTGAGATGCAGACAGCCTTATTGAAATCGAACATTGGTGGGCGGTACTGGGATCGAACCAGTGGCTTCCACCGTGTGAAGGTGGCACTCTCCCGCTGAGTTAACCGCCCTTAATATTGGAGCGGGCGACGGGAGTCGAACCCGCGGCCCCAAGCTTGGGAAGCTTGTGCTCTACCAACTGAGCTACACCCGCTTCTAATAAAAATTAACTGACGCCTAAAGCCTGCGCTGCAAAAGGGGTCGAAAATGAATTTTTGATGTTATATTAAAGAGTTAAGCAATATGAAGATTGTCTGTAAAATTCACCTTTCGGGCTAACGCAAATCTCGGCCTCTTTGCCCCCTCTTTGTCGCCCTCTGGGGTTGGCGATTTTACCCAATCTTCTTTGTCGCTCGGGGCTTGAAGCGCTACCTAACCCCCTATTTATTTGTTTAAAATTCATTTTAGGCCATTTTACGGCACAGGATTTAGGGATTATTTTATCCAACCGTATAACACAAAGCAGATATAGCTTACCGAATTTAAAGACCCTTGTCAATTGTTATAAGCAAATATTGTTACGAGGTAGTTCCTAACAGCTTACTTGCCAAAAATGCACAAGTGTGTAATAATGCAGTGCATCAGGTGAAGCGATAAAAGCGTTGCAGGGCCTCGCTATCGAATCTGCCCTTTCAAATTCTTTTTATTTTTTCAGTAAGTTATAATATTTTTAGATAAGGTGTTCAAGTCAAAAAATGACATATAAATTTCACTTGTTTTTCTTTTGCTTTTTATTATTAAATTCTATTGTCATAAGCGCCTGGGCAAAGTTTTTACAGTTTGGTTTTATGAGAATAGACCTCCTTATTCCAGCTATTGGCTGGTATGCATTAGAATCAAAAGACATATTCTCTCCATTAAGCATATTATTAGTTATTGGCTGTATAATGGATTTTCTTTCTGGAATGCCCCCTGGCGCCTATGCCTTAATGCTCCCTCTTATATTTGGCTTTATAAAATATATTGCCTTCAATACCCAGATGGACTATTGGTGGCAAAGGGCTATATGGATAATAATAGGTTCTTTTATATTTCAAACAATTATGAGAACTATAAGCGGATTTATAGAGCTTATATGGCCTTGGGGCTGGATACAAGCGCTCTGTGACGGTATTATCGCCATTTTTTTATTTCCTATGCTGTCAAGCCTTATTCCATTTTTAGGGCAGGAAGATAATGAATAAAATAAATTTTAAAAGGCATAATAGACCCAATAAAAGCAACAATAACAATAATATTAATACGCACAACAAGTTTAAGAGAATTTTCCCAAAATTAAAGAAATATGACCAGAAGGCTCAATCTATCCAGAACAGACGATTTTTATTTATCTTTTTCCTTTCTATGATATTTTTTTTCTTAATTGGAGCAAGGTTATTTTACTTACAGGTAGTAAATTATAAACAATATAAAAAGAAGGCTGAAAATAACAGGTTTAGAACCATACGGCTAAAGCCCATCAGGGGCGCTATACTGGACAGGTTTGGAAGGGCGCTTGCCATTGCAAGGCCGTCATTTAATTTGGTATTCTACAGGGAAGGCCCAAATAAAGAGCAGATAAAGGTATTATCTAAGGTGTCTCAACTTATAGGCGTTGACCTCCCCCTGCTTCAGACAAAGGTAATTGACGCTGAAAAACAAAGGATCCCCAAATACATACCCGTAACTCTCCTGCGTGATTTAGACTGGAACAGATTGTCTCGTATAGCCGCCTCAATCCATAAGCTCTCTAGCATTGATATAGAGATAGAGCCATTAAGACGTTATCCTCAAGGCCTTATTGCCTCTCACTTAATTGGATATATTGATGAAGTAAGCTTTAAAGAGATTAAGAATGGCAGCCTGCCATGGGCCCGTCCTGGCGACCTTGTTGGGAAAAGCGGCGTAGAGCTTGCTTATGAACATGCCTTAAAGGGCATTGCTGGGATAAAACAGGTAGAAATTGACGCAACAGGGCGTCTTGTGAGGATTATTGACACAATTCCCCCTGTAAAAGGCGATGACCTGTTTCTCACCATTGACTCCCAGCTTCAAAAGGCAGCATTAAATGCTATGGGCAAAGAGGCAGGGGCAGTGGTTGCGATTGAACCTAACTCAGGACGTCTTTTATGTATGATAAGCACCCCTGGCTTTGACCCATCTGTATTTGCAGGCACCTTATCTGCGGAGTTATGGAAAAGGCTCAGACACCCGCTCTATAATCCGCTGCTTAACAGGGCAATTCAAGGAGCTTACCCGCCAGGCTCTATATTTAAGATAATTATGGCAATTGGCGCATTGCAAGACAACTATGTCTCTTATGACAATTCATTCTTTTGCAGCGGCAGTTTTAAGCTTGGAAGAAAACGCTTCAGGTGCTGGAGGCGTGGAGGACATGGGAATACAAATCTATATAAGTCTCTTGTAGAATCTTGCGATGTCTATTTCTATCAGGTAGGACTTTTAATGGGCATAAAAGAGATAGCCAAATGGGCAAGGCGGTTTGGGCTTGGGGAAAAGACGGGCATAGAGCTGCAGGGAGAACGCTCTGCCCTTGTCCCCACTAAGAAATGGAAGTTAATAAGGCAGAAAACGCCTTGGCAAAAGGGGGAAACCCTCATTACAAGCATTGGACAGGGCGCCCTTACTGTAACCCCTATTCAGGCAGCAAACATGATGGCAACGGTTGCAAATGGAGGGACAAGGTATATCCCGTCATATATTGAGGAGCTAAGAGGGCCGGATGGAGAGGTAAAAAAAAGATTTAAGCCTGTAATAAAATCAAAGATCAAAATATCTCCTTTCCATCTTGAGCTTGTCAATAGGGCGCTTATTGGGGTTACGGAAGAGAAACACGGCACAGGGAAACTATGCAGGATAAAAGGAGTGCATATTGCTGGAAAGACTGGCACTGCTCAGGTTATTAAGCAGGAAAAGAGGGTTCACAGTAAAAAACTTGAATGGAAAAATAGAGACCATGCATGGTTTGTCGCCTATGCACCAGCGGAGAATCCTGAAATAGCCATAGCAGTGCTGGTAGAACATGGAGGGCATGGAGGAAACGCCGCTGCGCCTATTGCCCAAAAGGTATTACAGACATGGTTCTGGATGAAATCTCCTATGCCGTCTTCAACTCAAGGCAGGGCGCTTTAGAGGTTAGAGGCTGCAATGATGATAACTTATCACAATCCTCATCTGAAAGGAAACTAATATAATTGGCTGAGAGCAAAAAGGACGGCATTAAGGCAAACTCTCATAAGGAATTAAAAGGTTCTCAAGAACTTATAGACTTTGAAAAAGATAGGGGCATAGACTGGCTGTTAATAGTGTTTTTATTTGCTATTATGGCCATTGGCGCCATTAATCTATATAGCGCAAGCCTTATTGCGCACAGCCCTTTTTATATAAAACAGATTGTCTGGTATGTTGCTGGATGTATATTGATGCTAATAACCTTAAACATTGACTACAGGCTCTTTACTTCCCATGCGACATGGCTCTATTGGGGCACAAACGCCCTTTTGCTCCTTGTCCTATTCATTGGACGCTCTGCTGGCGGCTCTCAACGATGGCTTAACCTCGGGCTATTTAATCTCCAGCCATCTGAATTCGCAAAGGTGGTAATGGTAATAGCATTCGCCAAACATATTTATGACAACGATAAGGAGATATATGGATTAAAAGACCTTATTAAGCCCGCATTTTTGGCGGCTATCCCGTGCGCCTTAATCATAAAACAGCCCGACCTCGGCACTGCCATTATGATACTTATTGTTTTGGCCACAATGCTCTTCGCCGCCCGCATAAAATGGACTACATTAGTAGGCATATTCGTATCCGTATCAGCTATGCTGCCTCTTATTTGGAACCACTTAAAACCCTATCAAAAAAGGCGTATAATAACATTTCTTGACCCTGAAAAAGACCCTTTTGGCTCAGGATATCATGTAATACAATCAAAGGTGGCCATAGGCTCAGGGGGCATCTGGGGAAAGGGTTTTATGAAGGGCACTCAGGCACACCTTAATTTTCTGCCTGAAGTCCATACTGACTTTGCATTTAGCCTTTGGGGAGAAGAATGGGGCTTTATCGGGGCAATTACGCTGTTAGCCTTATATATTTTAGTGGTATATAGAGGCATTGTAATAGCAATAGACACAAATGACAGGCAGGGTAAATTCCTTGCAATAGGGATAACGGCAATGTTTTTCTGGCAGGCAATAGTTAATATGAATATGGTGATGGGGCTTATGCCAGTTGTGGGCGTGCCGCTGCCGCTATTCAGCTATGGCGGCTCATCCGTAATCGTTACCCTTATAGGGCTTGGGCTGCTCTTGAGCGTTGGAAGAAAACGCTCTTATTTTAAGGCTTAAAAAAAGAGAGGCAAATATGATGAACAATGAGCTTGAGTTAATGCTTGGGGCTGCCTTTAAGGAGGCAGAGATAAGAAAACATGAATATATCACTATTGAACACCTTTTATATGCCATACTCCACCATGAGGAGGCATTTTCAATTATAACCGCATGTGGAGGCGATCCTGAAAGGCTTAAAAAGAGGCTTGAACAATTCTTTACAACCCATATTGAGGCATTAAACAGCTTAAACGAGCCTCCTAACCCGACTGTATCGCTTCAGAGACTAATTCAAATGACGGTTATGCATGTCCAGTCTGCAGGAAAAGATGAGGCCACAATCGGCGATGTACTGGCAGCCATGACGGCATTAGAGGATTCTTATGCTGCATATTTCCTCAAACAAGAAGGGATTACCCGCATTGATGTATTAGAATATATCTCGCACGGCATATCAAAGGTGCCTGATAGATATTATGAGGCGACTCCGCCTGCAAGAAAGCATTTATCAGGAGACGGGACAATAGAAGAGCCCACCCAGACAAAAAAGACAGGGCATAAAAAGAAGGGCTCTTCCAGCTCTTCTCTTGAGCGCTTTGCCATTAACCTTATAGAAAAGGCAAGGGCAGGAAAGATTGACCCCCTTATTGGCCGCTTCAATGAAGTAAACAGGGCTATACAGGTGCTTTTGAGAAGGCGCAAAAACAACCCCATATTTGTAGGGGAGCCGGGCGTTGGCAAGACTGCCATTTGCGAGGGGATTGCAAGCCTCATTGCATCAAAAGATGTCCCTTATGAGCTGCAGGATACATCCATGTATTCACTTGATATAGGGGCGCTTATTGCCGGCACAAAATACAGGGGCGATTTTGAGGGACGACTGAAGGAGGTCATAAGGGAGCTAAAGGAGGCAGGGAAGACAATACTTGTCATTGACGAAATACACACAATAGTTGGGGCAGGCGCAACGAGCGGAGGCAGCCTTGACGCCTCAAATATCCTGAAGCCAATACTTCAGGATGGAGACATAAAGTTTATCGGCACCACCACCTTTGAAGAATACAGGAACTTTTTTGAAAAGGACAAGGCGCTCTCCCGGCGCTTTCAAAAGATTGAGGTTGAAGAGCCATCAACGCAGGAGGCAATAGAGATATTAAAGGGCCTCAAGCCAAGATATGAATCATATCATAACTGCCGTTTTACAGATGGGGCGATAAGGGCGTCTGTCGTGCTGTCAAGACGATACATTCAGGAGAGATTCTTACCTGATAAGGCTATTGATGTCATTGACGAGGCTGCTGCAAGTTTAAGGATGAGGATGACAAAAAAGGCAAAGTCAGCAGGAAATAAGAAGGCAATTTTGATTAACAAAAGGCATATAGAGACAGTTGTGGCAAAGATGGCGCGCATCCCGTACAGGAATCTCTCTCAAAATGATATTTCAAGGGTCATGCACCTTGAAAATGGCCTGAAGCAAAGGGTCTTTGGACAGGAAAAGGCGGTTAATATGGTTGTAAAGGCAATAAAGCGGTCAATGGCAGGGCTTTCAAACAATGAAAGGCCAATCGCCTCTTTCCTCTTTACAGGCCCTACTGGCGTGGGAAAGACAGAGCTTGCAAGGCAGACCGCAGGGCTGCTTGGCATAAATTTCATAAGATTTGACATGAGTGAATATATGGAAAAGCACTCTATTGCCCGCCTCATTGGCTCTCCTCCCGGATATGTGGGCTTTGAGCAAGGGGGGCTTCTTACAGAGGCAGTGCGGAAGACGCCTCATTCAGTAATCCTCCTTGACGAGCTTGAAAAGGCGCACCCTGACATATTCAATATCCTCTTACAGATAATGGATTATGCAACCCTTACTGACAATACAGGGAGAAAGGCCGATTTCAGGCATGTCATTCTCATTATGACCTCAAATATTGGGGCAAGAGAGCTTGAAAAAGGCCATATTGGCTTTTCGCAAATGGAAGGAGACGAAAACAGTCTAATAGAGCAAAAGACTCAACAGGCTATAAACACCCACTTTTCCCCTGAGTTCAGGAACAGGCTTGATGCCATAATCCCATTCAGGCGCTTAACTGATGAGACAATGGAGGCGATTGTCAAAAAGTTCATTAATGACCTTAATGAACAGATAAAGGATAAGAGAATAACTATATCTATGACTGATAAGGCATTAAGGTGGTTTGCTGCCAATGGATACAGCCCCAGATATGGGGCAAGGCCGATTAGAAGGCTCATTCAGGAGCAAATAAACGACAGGCTTGCGGAATTTATACTGTTTAATAAGGTTAATAGCAATAAGGATGATGGATTAAAGGCAGGATACAAGGGGAAAAAAGGACAAAAACTCAAGGAGATAATCGTTGATATTGACGACAATGACAGGGTTATTCTCTCTTGACCAGTTTTTAAAGAGGTTGTAGAGGTTGTAGAGGTTGTAGAGGAGATAGAGGTTGTAGAGGTTGTAAAGGGGGTAGAGGGGGTAGAGGG
>JALWQB010000268.1 GCA_026994795.1 Deltaproteobacteria bacterium | reverse complement strand
GGATGGACTGCATATAGGGATACTGATGATATCTATTCCACTCAAAACCCCGGTATTCATCCTGATGTGGGGCTGTGGCTGAGGGGCGATTATCCCTCTGTCCGTGTTGTGGGCATGGATTGGGTATCCCTGTCATCATATAAACATCGGGCTATTGGCAGGGAGGCTCATAAGGCTTTTTTAAATCCAGATGGTGAAGGGAATCCTATTTTGATAGTAGAAGACATGAATTTAAAGGGCGATTTAACCAATTTAAAAAAAGTATTGGTAATACCGCTATTAGTTGAGGCAATTGATAGCGCCCCTTGTACAGTTATAGGAATTTTTGATGAGGATAGCATAAGATGAAGGCGATAGTTTTTGGGGGAGCAGGTTTTTTGGGAAGCCATGTGGCAGATGAGCTGACTCAGCGGGGATTTGATGTCGTTATTTATGATAGAGTAGCATCTTCCTATATAAATACTAAACAGGAGATGATAATCGGAGATATACTTGAGCGCGATAAGGTAGAGGAAAGCATAAGAGGCTGTGATTATGTGTATAGTTTTGCCGGGATTGCCGGTATCGCTGATGCCCGTCTTAATCCCTTAAAGACAGTAGAGACCAATGTGCTGGGCACTGCAATTATTACAGATGCTTGCAGGTTACATAATGTAAAGCGTTTTGTCTTTGCCAGCACCGTATATGTGTATAGCGATATGGCCCCATTTTACAGGAGCAGCAAGCAGGCATGTGAATTGATTATAGAAGATTATCAAAAGACCTATGGACTTGATTTTACTATATTGCGATACGGCTCTTTATATGGAATACGGGCTAATGAATTTAATTATATTTATTCAGTAATACAGCAGGCTGTTCAAACTGGCAAGATAATTCGTCAGGGAGATGGAGAGGAAATAAGGAGTTATATTCATGTTAAAGATGCGGCGCGATGCAGTGTGGATATACTCTCTGATGAATTTCGGAATCAGTATGTTATCTTAACTGGAACTCAGTCTATCAAGGTTAAAGACCTTTTGAATATGATAAAGGAGATGTTTAAAGGAGAGATTACCATTGAATATACATCAGAGCCTGAGCCAGGACATTACCAGATAACGCCTTATTCTTTCAGGCCAAAGGTTGCAAAAAATATAACGCCAAATTGCCATTATGATCTTGGACAGGGGATATTGGATATAATATATGAAGTATATTCAAAGTCAGAGAGCAGCCTTAAGCATCTATCTCATATAAAGAGATTAATGGAAAAGGAGACGGGAGGGTAATGACCTTGGATATAGATAATTTTCAGGCATTCTTTTTTGATTTTGATGGCGTTTTGGCTGATTCAGTTGAGGTAAAGACAAGGGCATTTGCCCGACTTTTTGAGTCTTATGGGAGAGAGATTGTAGATAGGGTGACCAGACATCACCGTCAACATGGCGGTATGACAAGGGTTGATAAATTTCGTCATTATTACAAGGAATTTTTAGGAAGACCCTTAAACGATATGGAATTAAAACGGCTTTGTGATGCCTTTTCTCAATTTAGCGTAGATGAGGTGATAGCATCTGAGGAGGTCGCTGGGGCGGAAAATTTTTTAAAAAAGTGGAGCAAAATGCTCCCGTGTTTTATTGTGTCAGCAACTCCTGATAAGGAGATAAGGCTCATTGTTGAAAAGAGGGGTTTAAAGGAGTATTTTTATGAAGTCCTTGGCTCATCCAAGTCAAAGCAGGATAATATTGAATACTTGCTCAAAAAATATGCCCTTACACCGGCTAAATGTATTATGTTTGGCGATGCGGAAAGTGATTTTAAGGCAGCCACCGCTTGTGGGGTTAATTTTATAGGCATTGTTCCAGATACAGATGCTCCGCTTTTGAAAGCTGCCCCTAAGATAGAATGGGCAAAAAATTTTTTGGAAGTAGAGCCTGCAATATCCAGAATAATAAATGCGAGGTGTCTATGATTGCAGCTTTGTTGTTAGGCAGAAAAGGTAGCGTAGGCTTTCCTGGTAAGAATACTTTTCCGCTGCTGGGAAGACCTCTTTGCGCCTATCCATTGTTGGCGGCGCGTTATGCCAGAAATGTTGATCAAATCTATGTATCAACTGATGATGAAAGGATTATGGAGATAGCCAGAGAGTATGGCGCTGAGATTATTGTTCGCCCGCCAGAACTGGCCTCAAAAGAGGCGCTTGGTGAAGACGCCTATGTGCATGGTTATAATGTGATTAGAGAGAGAGTAGCAAAAGAGAACAAGGAAATTGAATTAATGGTTCTCTTGTTTTGTAATGCAGCAACTATTTTGGCGGAGACAATAGATAAAGGAATAGAGGTCTTGCGGGGCAATCCTGATTTTGATTCTGCTGTAACTGTTTCATGCTATAATATGTGGAGCCCTTTGAGGGCGCGAAAGATAGGGGAGGATGGTCTGCTGCATCCCTTTGTTCCCTTTGAAACTTTCGGCGACTCCAAGACCTTGAATTGTGACCGCGATTCTCAAGGAGACGTATGGTTTGCAGATATGGGGGTATCAGTGGT
>JALWQB010000267.1 GCA_026994795.1 Deltaproteobacteria bacterium | reverse complement strand
TCCTCATTTATCTCAGAGACAAATTCCTTTATCTTTTGAGCCTTAACGCCGCACTCTTTTGCCGCCCACTCTGCTGTATAAGGCTCTACAAATGCCCTGAGCTCATCAAGGCCAATAGCATACTTTTCAACAAAGTCCCTATCATAAGCATCCTGCCTAAAGACCTCATTAATCATTGAAAGCGTAAGGGCATAGTCAGTGCCGGGCCTTACCTGAAAAAAGCGCGTTGCCTTTATGCCTGTAAGGGTCTGACGCACATCAATATATGTAAGTTTGCCTCCCCTATCTAACATATCCATAACCTGCTGGGCCTCAGCTACTCGCAAAGAGGCCAGTATGTTTCTTCCAAATAATATCAGATGGTTGGAATTTTTTATGTCATAGATAAATCCCTTTCTCCCAACCCCATATACGGACAAAGAGGCGTGGTGGACATTTCTTCCGCAGGCGCTGTCGTGATTGGTAAAGTTAGGCGAGCCCAGAGCGTGAATAAATGCCTTAAAGAGGTCTGCAAACGGCCCGCCCCTACAACTCAAGACAATTGATCTTGCCCCGTATTTTGAGATAATCTTTTCAATCTTCTCTCCAACATAATCTATGGCAGTCTGCCAGCTCACAGGGTCCCATTGACCGGCCCCCCTTCCGCCCCTTCTTATAAGGGGCGTCTGGGGCCTTTCACTGTCTTTATATAGCGCTGTCCCTGCAGAGCCCTTTGCGCAAATAGATTGCCCTAATATGTGTGGATTGCCCTCAATCCATACAATTTCCCCATCTTCTACCTCTACCCTTATAGGGCACCTTACTGAACACATGCCGCACATGCTCCAGATGGTCTTTGACATAATGCCTCCTTTTTATTCAGGTTTATTAAGGTCTCTTCAGTCAGGACTTAGTTATTAAGTTTTGTTATCGTAGTTAAGGCCCCCTTTTGGAAGCCCACACACCTTTTAAATGCATTACTTAAAGACACTACTGCCAGATAGAACGAGAGAAAGACAAGCGGTATGGATATCCCGGGTATGCCAAATGGATGGCCTGGAAATTCCACTACAAACCTCTTTCCCGCAAGATATGGCCTTGTATCAAGCCAGTATAGAGATAAGAATATGGGCAGAAGGTGCATACACCCAAACCACACGAATTTCTTTGAGATATAGGTATTATATACCTCGTCTATGTCCTTATCGCTCGCCTCTTGAAATGTCTTCCTTATCTTCCAGTCGCTAATAGATGACATAGTCTTCTGGCCTGCCTTCTTTTTCTCAATCTCCCTTAAAAAATCCATCTCCCTTTCCTCTACCCCCAAAAGCCTCCTTATCACGATAGATGCACACCCTGCCATCATACCTATAATGCCTATCTGGATAAAAAGGGGGAGCCCAATGAGATTCATGGGGTAAAGTATGAGCATCTCTAAAAGGTCGCCAATCCACTTTCCCGCAGGGTATATCCCGTTATTCCATATGATATCCAAGACTTTTAATAGATATGCCTTATCTATTTTGAACACCCCCTTTTTTACAGGACTATTGAGACTTATCTCATAAACCACAGAAGCTTTGTGTATTTCATAAAGACTATTATCAGTGCAAGGGCCAGAAGCCTTTTGAGAAATATCTCAGGAAGCCTCTTTTGTATTTTGGGCCCGACCATGCCTCCGCCTATTGCGCCAATGGCAATTAGGACAGCCATTAACCAGTCAGGCGAATAACCAAGGATTATATACTTTCCGATCCCTCCCACACTTGTGGCAAATGTGCCTGACAATGCTATTGGAACGGCAAGATACATAGGATAACCCATGATTGAGGTCATAAAGGGCATGAACATAAAGCCCCCGCCCACCCCAAAAGAGGCGGCAATCATGCCCATAAGTATCCCTCCTATGAGCATTGTTAATGGCCTTGCAACAAATGTCTCACCCCAAAAACGCATATCAAATTTGATAATGTTAAACTTATCAAACTCAACTCTTCCGAGCTCCGCTGCCTTGCCTGTCTTCTTCGCCTCCTTTACCGCCTCATTGAATTTCTTGACTATTGCCTTTAATGCCTTCTTCTTTTCAATCGTGCTTGGAAGGCTCTCATGGAAGAGCTTTAATCCTATGAAGAAGCAGATGATGCCAAGATAAAACTTATACGCCTTCATAGGCAGATATTTTGCCGAAAATGTAGGCCCAAGAAAGAACGCCCCAATAAATATCCCGATAGCGAAGAAGATCGCGACGGGCCAGGCAAATCTCTTGTCTCTGAAGTAGCTTATAAGGCCTGTAACAGGAGAGCATAAGGTGAGAAACAGATTGGTAGGCTTTACGGTATTGGCTGCGTTTATCCCGATTGGCCCTTTTGTTCCGAGGACAGTTATCTGAAATGCAGCAGTAAAAAGGCCTCCTGCAGCGCCCATTATGACAAACAAGACCCCAATAATAAATGCACCCAAGAGCACTACCAATGGGTTCATATAGGTATTTGCTGTCTTAAAGAAAAATCCTGCGCCTCTTACCTTATAGGTTGCCCCCTTCTGGCCGTTCACCCATAC
>JALWQB010000266.1 GCA_026994795.1 Deltaproteobacteria bacterium | reverse complement strand
ATAAGACCCCTCGTCTAAAGACTGCTGATTTATTAATATCTTTCTTGCCTCTAAATATTTTAAGATGGCATCTTTTGCATAAGCGCCGAAAGGGACCATCCGCTCTTTATTACCCTTGCCGCGAACCTTTATCACTTGAATATCAAGATTGCAATCATCTACATTAAGCCCGACTAACTCGCTAACCCTTACGCCTGCGCTGTAAAGAAGCTCTACGATCGCCCTGTCTCTCAATAGAAGCGCCTCTTTCCTCCTATTTTTTTCAGCGCATCGTAGGCCCTCCTTTTGAGCCTTATTTGTGCTCTTTTTTATATCATTTTGATTGCCCTGTAGTTTATTGGACGGCATAATCCCTGATGAATGCTCATCATAAATAATTTCATCTTTATTTATATCATTATGGGCTTCATTGGCATTGTTATTTGCGGCCTCTATGAGGGAAAATACATCATCTACATTGAGATATGCAGGCAGGCGATTGTGTCTCTTAGGGGCATTTATATGGCGCGAAGGGTCATTGGAGATTAAGCCTTCCCTTATACAGAATCCAAAAAATGTCTTTAAGGCAGATACCTTTCTGGAGATAGACGATGCCTTTAATCCTGTGTTTACCAGATAAAATACCCATTTTCTTATATCATCAACACAAATATCATCAATATCTCTCGGACAATGCCTAAAAAATGCTTTTATATCCCGTAAATATGCGCTTACAGTATTAACGGAATAATTTTTCTCTGAACTAATATGCGCCTTAAAAAGACTAAGGCAACTTTCAATATTCATAATATTCTTTAATCCCCCTTGTCTTCCCTTTAATAAAAACAGGGATTCCTAATAAGGTCAATAATTAAAAACAGCTAATATAATTGCCGACATAATCTATAAAAACCGCCCATAAAAATCCAAACAATATGCCGCCTATCACCTCAACAGGCGAATGCCCGATCCTTTCCCTTAATCTTTTAGAGGATAAGCCGTTTTCATTAACGTCATGGGAAAGATAAAGCTTATTGATAAATACCGCATGCTTGCCGACCTGTCTCCTTAGGCTTGTGGCGTCTAATATTATAATAAAAGTAATTGCCGCACCAAGCGAGAATTCTAATGAAAAAAAACCGTAATTAAACCCTATCATCCATACTATCGTAGCTATGATGCTGGTATGATTACTGGGAAATCCTCCATACCCTATCTTATCAAAGGCAAGCCTTCTTTCCTGTAGAGAATTGATAACAAATTTTGTTATTCCTGTAAATAACCATGCTATAATAGGGGCTATTGGATATAATGGATTCATTTGACAGTTCTTTATAGTTAAACTAAAGTTTCTTACTTGTTAAGAGATAAAATTGAACCAGTTAAAATTTTCATTTTTGAAACTTTCTCTTGCAAAGAAAGTTGAAATGGAATATTGTTCTTCATAGCAATTTCTCTTTTTTAAATGTTTTTAGTAAGTTATTTTTGTCAAGCATGTTATATAGGCAGTAATTATATAAATATTTTGGCGATATACAAGACCTGTGTCGGCAACTTAATAAGACCTGAAATGAGACGGTTAAGAGAGGAGCATTAACAAAAGTTCACTGAGATGTTCACCATGCTTAGACAGTAGAGGAAAAAAGGGGGAGATAATATGACAGAGGAACAAAACGCAAAAGATAACAGGCGCTCTCACTTGAGGATACACGATAAGGTATTTCTGCGTGTAAGGTGCGTAGATGAGGAGGAGTATAAAAGGAAGGTAGAGCATATATTAGAGGGCGTAGAATTGCCGTTTGATGATATGCCCCTTCAACAGCAGCTTCCAGCCATAACTGTTTATTTGAGAAAATTAAGGGATAAAGATGAACATCTTTCAAAGGCCCTTGAGGTTATTGATGATAAATTAAATTATATTATAAGCCACCTTAACCTCAAGATGATAAAGGCCATTTCTGGCGAAAGGGCATTTGTTGACCTGAGCGCTGCGGGAATAGCCTTTTTATCAAATGACTTATTAAAGGACAATCAAATACTTCAACTGGATATCGGGCTTATACCAGAACACTATTTCTTTAGGTGTTTTGGCAGAGTCATAAGAATTGAGCCTGTTAAGGATAAGGATAAATATAAGGTAGGAGTAAAGTTTATATGGATTGCAGAGGCCGATAAGGAAAAGATAATTGAGCATATATTCCAAAAACAGGTGCTTCAACTCCGTTTAAGAAGGCATAAAGAGGAAAAAGAACAGTGTGACGCTGAAAAAAAGGATGATAATAATATTAGTAACGCTCAGGCTATAGAAGAACACTCAGAAACAGGATATTGACCAAGAAGTAATTGCCTATTTCAGATGGCGCTTCGTCCAGCCTGCTTGTCAGGATAAGCAAATCAAGGACAGTGTTAGGAACAAATAACTTGGGCAGACTCGCCGACTGCATGATTTAGGCGGCATATAAGAGAGAGACGACGGCCTTACATGCAATCCCCTTTTTCCCCCCTTCAAAACCAAGACCCTCAGTGGTAGTTGCCTTTATATTTACTGCCTTTGTTTTTAACCTGTCTTTTATAGTATCATTATCCTCTTTGCAGGGGGCATATCCCGTATTTTCTTTAATAGACCATTTGTCTTTTTTAACGTTTTTATTCATACTTATTATCAATTTTGACAAAACAACTTTTATATTTTTTTCCATCTTTGAGATATAAGGAGACAGTTTTGGCTCCTGAGCAATTATTACCGCATCTATATTCAAGATAGAAAATCCCGCGTCGCCCAACATATCCGCCACCTTATCAAGTAGCTTCAGGCTGTTAATGTCCTTATATTTTGGGTCAGAGTCAGGGAAATGCCTTCCGATATCGCCAAGCCCTCCAGCGCCCAATAGCGCATCGCATATAGCATGGGTAAGGCAGTCTGCATCAGAATGACCTAATAGCCCAAGGCTATATGGTATATCTACGCCTCCAAGCACAAGCGGCCTCCCTTTTACAAGCCTATGGACATCATAGCCTATTCCAACCCTGACCACCCTCATATAATCCATAATAATTTCTTTGCCGCCCGGACATACTACGCCCCTCTCATTGTTTTCTCTTATTCCCTTTTCACTGATGTCCATTGTATTTGCTCCTGTCGTTTAGGCCCCAGCCCATAAAAAAAGGGGGGGCAAGACGCCCCCCTTTTTTCCTGCTCATAAAAAATCAGGTCATTATCAGCGGCCTGCTTTTATTTCTTGGCATGTTTTGCCCTCATGTCTTCAGCAAGCTCTTTTATGATGGTGAGGTCCTTTTTGAGCTTTGCATAACCATACCATGTGGCATAGTCAGGGTTCATGTGGAATGTCGCCTGAAACGCCTTCATCCTATGGTCCATAAACATCTCATAAAGCACCTCTTCAATCTTGGTGTTGACCTCATAGAACGTAAGAAGGTCGGGATATGCATATGGTTGATCTGGTTTTTTCTTTATTATCCCATCCTTATATAGGCCTGCAACAATTTCTATCGCCTCAGCGAATATCTTATCTATCTCCTTTAACATAGCATCGGCATTCTTAAAGTTGTCATCCACGAACTTGCTGTTATGACACTTCAGGCACGCCTCCCTTACTCTCGCGCGTTCCTTATCAAATTCTTCCTTAGAGAGACGGGCGACCTTTCCTGCCTTTACAACATCAAGTCTTCCCGTAGGCTTGCCATCTGGGTCTAACACGCCAAGACCCTTTAAAATAGTTACCCTGTAGTTTAACCATTCCTTATCTTCCTCAGGAAGCCTTACTGCCAAAAATCCCCATGCAGTCATCACCCTGTGATTACCATCAGGCATGTGACAATCCTGACACTTAGGCGTCCTTGACCTGTTGTTCATGTCAATGTCGCGGAGCATAAGATAAGTTACGCCGTGTTTTGAGCCTGACCACATCTCCCACTGCGGGTGGTCAAAGCCCATGTGGCACGTCTGACACGCCTCTGGCTCAAGCGCCTCCTTCTTTGAAAAGGCATGACGGGTATGGCAGTTCTGACAATCCATGCCATATTTATAATATTTCCTCTCAGAGCGCGCCTTTGCATCAGCGAGACCCAGTGTATGGCATCCTCCGCAACCCTTCTGCCCCTCAATAAATGCCTTCGGCTGCATGTGAGTGGTTGGCATTGCATTCATTGCAATCCTTCCAAGCGCATGTTTTCCATCAAGATACTGCTTTGCCTGCTTGCTATGACACTTTTTGCAAGTGGCGATTGTAGGAAGCTCCGCCTTCGCAGCATCGTCTTTGCCTGTATGAGACTTTCCATGACAGGTCTTACAGGTAAGCCTCTTTGACATCTTTCCGCGATTAAAATCCTTGACGATGCCAGGGGTTACCTTTGCATGACAGGTCTCACACTTAGACGGCTTTGCCATAGCGTAAGATGCGCAAAGGAGCATCAAGGCAAAAAACATGCCTCCAATCTTAAAAACATCTTTCTTCATACTAAATACCTCCTTTTTATGAAATTTTTTGGCCTTTTATGCCTATTACTACCCTGTTGACAGGGATTGATACATTAGCCTCTTTAAGCGCCGCCTCCACAAGCCTCGGCATTGCGCCGCAGCATGGGACCTCCATTATAACTACGGTAATTGACCTTATATTATTCTGTTTAAAGATATCAACAAGCCTCTCTTTATAAATATCTACATCATCAAACTTTGGACATCCCATAAGGAGCGCCCTATTGGGGAGCATCTCCTGATGAAATGGGGGATACGCCGCTACAGAACAATCTGAGGCAATCAGCAAGTCGGCATCCCTTAAAAAGGGCGCATGAGGCGGTACAAGCCTCAACTGAATTGGCCAATGCCCCAGAAGTGAACCCTTAAACGCCTGAGATATAGCAGAGGGACAACCACACGGAAGCGGATTATCGCCTCCTCCTGTCGCCTGTGCCTTTTTATCAATTTTCTTAGCAATATTTTTCTGCCTCAAATATTCCTCAACTGCCTCTTCATCAAAGTCATCTGCCTCCCTCTCTACTATCTTAAGCGCCCCTTGTGGACACTCACCAAGACATGCGCCAAGACCATCACAATATTTCTCTGCCACAAGCCTTGCCTTGCCATCTATAATCTCAATAGCCCCCTCTTCACAGGCGGGGACGCATTGACCGCAGCCATTGCAAAGAGCCTCATCTATCTCTATTATTTTTCTCATTATCTTCATAGGTTACCACCTTGTTTATAGGTATCTGCCAAATCCTGCAACTTGGTGAGCTTACTCAAGATTGTCCCTGTTTGCCGTGCAGGATTCAGGTTTTAATCAAAGCAAATAAAATGCAAAACACCCCATAAATCCTTGACCTAAGTCAATGGCTCAACAATTATTTTCTGGGCCTCTTCATGGCGAAGGCTTACGTGATAGCCCTTTATCAAATATTCTACAGGGTCTTTTAAGGGGGCATATTTTATTACCTTAACCATTGTCCCTTGCACAAACCCCATCTCAAGCAGCCTTTTCTTAAAAGGGCCTTTTGCCATAAGGCGCACAATCTTTGCCTCTTCTCCAGAAGAAAGGTCATCTAATGTAACTTCCTTAGATATATTTGTATTTACAGCTATTGCCTTCATATCGTTTGCCTAATGGATCGATTCCTAAAGAGCATATCATTTTTATGGTAATGACTTTAACTCAATATTTCTATTTAAAAACGGATGAGTAGGGGCACGTTGCAACGTGCCCCTACTACCTGCTAATTATATACCTCAAGTCCTTCGGTTTTTTTAAGCGATTTGTGTTACTTGTAACAACAGCTATATTGTTTTCTAAAGTAATACCTGCTATCAATATGTCAAATCATCAACTGGCATTCCTTTCCGCCCCTTTCTGCCATGCAGGATTTATCTAAAAAGCAATTTATGCATTGCCTTATCTATGTCTTTTAAATAACAGGTATTAAGCCACCTTATAGTAACATCTTTTTTAAACCATGTAAGCTGCCTTTTGGCATATCTCCTCGTATCCCTCTTTGTTTCATACATTGCTATATTAATATCCTTTTCACCTTTAACCACCCCTATTGCCTGTTTATAACCTATAGACTGTAAAGAAGGAAGCATGGGGCTATATCCCATATTTAGTATGCCCTTAACCTCTTCAATAATCCCCTGTTTAAACATTAATTCCACCCTCTTATCTATACGTTTATATAGAGCGGCTCTGTCCATAATAAGGCCAATCTTTAAAAAATTCGTATTATGTAAGGGCCTGGGGGGTGAAGAGTTAAATATAACAGATGCAGGGTTTCCAGTAGTTATAAATACCTCTAAAAGGCGTTTTATCCTAAAACTATCATTTGGCGACACCCTGTTTGCGGCATCAGGGTCAATATTTTTAAGATACTTGAATAATATGCCGTTTCCTATAGCCTTTTCAAGGCCATCAAGCCATCTTCTAAGAGCAATATTGGCCTTTGGCATTGGTGAAAGCCCGTGTTCAAGCGCTTTTAGGTAAAATCCAGTGCCCCCAACCAAAATTGGCACTTTTCCACGCTGTTGAATAGAACGACATACAGATACGCATTTTTTTATAAAATCCGCTGCATCAAAATATTCATCAGGATAAAGTATATCTATAAGATGGTGAGGTACCATCTTACAGTTTTCTTCAGAGGGTTTTGCAGAGCCTATATTGAGATAGCGGTACATCTGGACGGAATCAAAATTTACTATTTCACCCCCTATCCTCTCTGCAAGGAATATGCTAAATGATGTCTTGCCGATAGCAGTCGGGCCGACAATGGCTATCCATGGATAAGGAATGATGGAGTTCGTATCATTACCGGACATTATACCCTCTGCTATTATTCACAAGCACGTCTGCGCCCCTCACGCCTCAAATCTTGGGCAAACTCGTCAATTGCAGGATTTAACGGTATTTCTTAGACTGGATTTAAAGCTTTCAGTAGGGGCATGGCGGGACACGCCGCAACGTGCCCCGTTTTTAAATAGAACCTGAATACTGCACGGCAAAAGGGGGCAAAAAGGTCATTGCCATAAAAATGATACGCCCTTTAGGAAACGATCCACTAATACCACCTTTCTCTTCTCCTTTGCTGGCGTGGACGAGCAACGTTTACCTTTAATGCGCGTCCTCCAAAATCCTTGCCATTTAGGTCCTTTATGACAGTATCAGCAATGGAATTATCCATTTCTGCAAAGCAAAACCCCCTGCATCTGCCGGTTTCTCTGTCGGTAAGCCAATCAAAAGACTGTAATTCTCCATAGCCTTCTAAGAGGGAACGGACCTCACTCTCTGTTGAACTAAACGGTAAGTTTCCAATGTAAAGTTTCATAAAACAATCTCCTTAAAACATATAATTAAATTCCTCTAATAGAGGAAATTCCCTTAGCATTATCAGCTTGATGTATTTTTTACCTGTTAAATTGGTCATAGGCCAATGTATATAGCGTTAATTCCTTAGAAGCCTTACAAGGGGAAAAAGAGAAAAGACATCGGCAGGATAAACGCAAATTAAAGGCAAGATTAAGGAATAAGAAAGCATAAAAAATCAAAAAATGTTCTCCAAATATGATAAAAGCAACATATTCCTTTAACTGACCTGTGTCAAGATAAAAAATAAATAAATTATCCCATTGCTTTAATAGATTTCATTCATTGCCCTCTAAAATGCGGGCTTAAATTGCTGACAATCTACAACTTATTTGGCAAGATACGCCATTATATTTAGAAAAGTCAGGCTAAGTATCATTAATTGAGTATGCAGGCAGAAGAGAACGTATTTTTTCAATAAGCTCATCAATTCCCTCTCCAGTAACAGCGCTGAGCCTTATCCCGTCCTCAGGCAGCTTGGAGAGGTCTTGAGCAGATATTGTATCTATCTTGTTAAAGCATCTAACAAGGACTATGCTATCAAGCCCCATATCCGATAAAATACCCTCTACCGCCTCCATATCTTGTTCCCAGCTATTGACTGCCATATCAACTATATGTAAGAGGAGGTCAGCGTCTTCAAGCTCTTCAAGCGTTGATTTAAAGGCGGTTTTAAGGTCGCTTGGCATATTCCTTATAAAGCCAACGGTATCTGAGATTATAACATTGACATTTTGACAACGGTTATTAGGACATTGGTTATTAGGGCGCTGATTACCGGTCGTTCCAGCATCTTCTGCAAGAAAGAGCCTTTTTGAAGTAGGGTCAAGAGTTGCAAAGACCTTATCTTCCATCAAAACATTGGCCGCGGTGAGTCTATTCATTAACGTGGACTTGCCTGCATTAGTATATCCCACAAGGGAAATTTTAAAGGTATTTCCTTGTATTCGTCTTTTTCTCCTTTCAAAACGCCTCTTAGCTATCTTCAATAGCTCTTTTTCAAGGCTGTTTATCTTTTGTTTTACCCGCCTTCTGTCTATCTCCAGCTTCTTTTCTCCTGGCCCCCTTCCGCCAATGCCTCCTGTAAGCCTGCTCATGGCAGTGCCTTTTCCAATAAGGCGCGGAAGCGTATATTTGAGCTGCGCAAGCTCAACCTGTATCTTTCCCTCCCTGCTCTTTGCCCTCTTGGCAAAGATATCAAGGATTAACTGCGCCCTGTCAATTACCTTCAAGTCAACTAATTCACTTATATTATTGACCTGCACGGGAGACAGGTTCTGGTCAAATATCGCTATGGTTGCCCCAAGATAAAGTCCTTCAATAAGGATGTGTTTCAGCTTTCCAATGCCGATAAGGTGTCCTGCATGATAGCGCCTTACGGCCTGATTTATCTTGGCCACAACCCTTACCCCTGCGCTCTTAGACAGCATTTCAAGCTCTTCTAAATGCCTTTCCCTCTCCTTTTTGGGCATTGGGCTTGCGTGAATCAGGATTGCCCTTTCTTCATAACCAACCTCCTTGGCCCCGAACGCCCGCTGCATCTCGTCTTCAAGCCCTGCAATAAACTCATTAAATAAGATAGGTATCTCATTTACATGGCCAAATGTCTCAATATGCCACTTGTCCGCCCTTGGATTAGGGGGCAAAAGATATGCAAGGTGCGCCCTTTTAGGGAGCCCGTCCCTTACATCCACCGCAAGCATTGCGTCAAGCCTCAAGAGGGCAAGGTCTGTTATGTCCTCTGCATCCAGCCCCTTTTCCTTAATGAGATGGGTATGAACAAGCCTGAGCCCCTTTAAGCGCCCATGTCCCCTCCTTAAAGAGCTGAGGTCAGGTATCAGGATGCCATCCCTGCTGCCGCACAGGACGAAACGCACCATACCCTTTCTGTCAATTAGGAGGCCGATCTCCCTTTTGAGCCTGAAGGAAATTGATGCAAGCGCCCTTGCGATCTCATTGGTGATAATGTCAGTTGGAAGACACCTTTTTCTATAAAGCCTTTCAAGATTCTTTTTCTCTCGCGATGATATGTCTTTTATTTGGCCAAATAGCTTCATATAGATTATCTCTCCAGACGCTAAACGATGGGTTGAATATAATTGGGGAAGCATCAGATATATTTATCATGCTGCCCTTATCTTATGTCTGTCTTATGTCTCATTGCCTTTTTCGTTTAGCGGGGCTATTCCAGCAAACTTATTTAAGATGACAGCCATTGGACAAAAGCCCGTAAAGGCGAATATAAGCATATTGATTCCAGCAAGCATGGGCAATGCAAACCAATATTTGTGGACAAACATACCGAGAACGGTCCCCCCAAACACCACAATGCCTGCAATAAGAAAGATAAATCTCTCCAAATACCACTTATGGGTTGGAGCAAGGTAAATTCCCATGGTCTTTTCCCTCCTATTTGTCCCCTTTTGCCGCGCGGGATTTAGGCGCTATTGCATCTCGCATGGAACTTAGCGCTTGAGTAAATGATGTAATGCCCGATGTCAAGACAAAAAATGATGTTTGTTAAGCAGGATGCCCTCGCTTTCCCCCTGAGAATTGAAAAGCCGCCCCCATTATTGTCGTCTCTGATAGACCTTAATTTTGTTGACGGGTTTGCAAAGATTGGTAAAGATAGGACGATTATAGTGGGTCGATTCCTAAAGAGCATATCATTTTTATGGTAATGACTTTAACTCAATATTTCTATTTAAAAACGGATGAGTAGGGGCACGTTGCAACGTGCCCCTACCTGCTGAAAATTTTAGTTCCGGTCGATA
>JALWQB010000265.1 GCA_026994795.1 Deltaproteobacteria bacterium | reverse complement strand
TAATGCAGGGCGGAGACGGCTGGATTGGAATAGCGCCTTTCCTTAAAAACCTTGAAGACTACAGGTATAAGGCGCATATAAGGATATTTCTCTCACGCTTCAGGTCATATTCAAGGTGTCATGCCTGTAATGGAAGTCGTTTTAAAAGGGATGCGCTTGCATTTAAGGTCTTTGGAAAGGATATAGCCGGGCTTTACAATATGACGATAGCTCAGGCATATAAATGGGTAAGGCAGATAAGAGAGGGGGCGGGACTGTATGCGGAAAAGAATAACAGGGCATTTAAGATGCTTATCTCAGATCTTGAAGAGAGGCTCTATGCCCTTAACCTCTCTGGAATCGGGTATCTTACCCTAAACAGGCAGTCAAGGACCCTCTCAGGCGGAGAAATGCTCAGGGTGTTTCTTGCAAGGGCGTTTGGCAATGCCCTTCAAGATACCCTTTACTGTATTGACGAGCCCACAAAGGGGCTTCATCCAAGGGATGTAAAGGGCATATTGAGGCTTATAAGGGAGCTAAGGGATAAGGGCAATACCATTATTGCAATAACGCATGACGCCAGTGTCATATCGGCATCTGATGAGGTGATAGAATTAGGGCCTGGCGCCGGAAGTGAGGGCGGAAGAGTGCAGTATCAAGGGCCCCCAGAGGGCATTATAAAAAAATACATAAAAGAGATTAACCCTTATACAGCATCTACAGCCTCTATCCCCTCTACCTCCTTTACAACCTCTACTGACACAGCCATCAGCCAATATATAGAGATAAAGGGCGCAAGGTGTCATAATCTCAAGTCCATAGATGTTCGCATCCCGCTGAATGCCCTTACTGCGGTAACAGGGGTATCAGGCTCTGGCAAGTCAAGCCTTGTTGAAGATGTCCTGTTTAAGGCAGTAAAGAGGCGCTTAGGAGAGCCTGTAGAGGGTATAGGGGAATTTGATTCTATATCAGGGTGTTCAGCGATAAAGGGCGCTGTTATTGTTGATCAGTCATCTTTAATTCGGACCCCAAGGGCAACTGTAGGCACTTATACGCAACTATTAAATTATATAAGGAGGCTATATGCCTTAACTGAGCAGGCAAAATCTCTCGGGCTCAAGGAAGGGAACCTCTCCTTTCAATCACCGAGGGGTAGGTGCCATCACTGCAAGGGGCTTGGGCTTGAGGTCATTGACATGCAGTTTCTGCCTGATGTTACCCTGCCCTGCCCTGTATGCAAGGGCAAAAGATTTTCAAAAGAAGTTGGAGAAATTACCTTTAACGGACTAAGCCTTTTTGAATGTCTTGATATGTCCATAAATGATGCAATAACATTTTTTAATAGCTGTGATGGCAAGCATGATAGTAAGAAATACCTTAAAGCAAAGGATATAAAGGGGCTTCATACAGTATTTTCCGTATTAAAGGGGCTCGGGCTTGGCCATCTTTCTATTGGTCAGCGGCTTAATATGCTTTCAGAGGGCGAGGCGCAAAGGCTCAGGCTTGCGCGGGCGATGATTATGGGAGAAGGCGGAGATATGCTCTATATCCTTGATGAACCAACACGATCGCTGCATCCTGAAGAGGGAGAGCTTATTATAGAGTCATGCAAAAGGCTTGTGCGTCTCTATGGCGCAACTATTGTTGCTGTTGAGCATAATCCAAACTTTGTTAAAAACTCAGACTGGATAATAGCATTAGGCCATGAAGGAGGGGAAAAAGGGGGGTATCTTATATATGAAGGAAAGCCTGATAAAATAGGTCATATACTGCCTGAAATTGATTTAAATCATATTATAGAAGACGATATAGATCATATAAATAAAATAGCTATAAAAAATAAAGATATACTAAACGTCACTATCCCTAATAATAAGATGTATCCATTAGGAAAGGAGAGAGGCGATAGCTATTATAGGCATGACAGCATCTCATCAGAGCAGCTCCAGAGGGGGTATATCAAGATAAGGGGGGCAAGCCATCATAATTTAAGGTCAGTTGATGTAAACATCCCGCGGGAAAAGTTCGTAGTCATAACAGGCCCGTCGGGCGCTGGCAAGTCAACATTGGCATTTGATATTATCCATTCAGAAGGAGAGAGGAGGTACATAGAGTGCCTTCCATCATATATGAGGCAATTTATACGACTTTATGAACGGCCTGATGTAGAGGAGATCAGGGGTATCAGCCCATCAGTAGCCATAGAGCAGAGGAAGGCAAGGGGGAGTTCCATGTCCACTGTTGCTACCCTTACAGAGATAGCGCATTTTTTAAGGCTCTTATATGCAAAGACTGCAGAGGCGGTATGTCCAAAGTGCGGCAATATATTAAAGACAATAGAAGAGGAGATAATATTAAAAGAAATTAAAAAAAGGCTTATAGATAAGGAGCTTTACCTGATAGCTCCACGAGTCAGCAAGAGAAAGGGTTTTTTAAAAAATATCCTTGAAGATGCAAGGATATACGGCGCATCTTTTATCTTGATAGATGGAAAATTTTATCCATGCAATGACTATCCTTCCCTTGATCGATACAGCCCTCATTCAATCTCATGGGTATTTGGGCCTGTAAGCGGCTCGAGGCAAAATCTTAATAAATTCATTAAATATATTCTCTATTACGGTGGCGGACAAATTGGGATTATGGGAACAGAGGTATTAAAATATGTAGAAAGAGGAGATAAAAGACAGGTATCAAGGCAAAAAGATGGGCAAGGGCATTATGACATGGATTATAACATAGAGTTTTTTAGCGCCAAAAGGCATTGCGGGAGGTGCGGGATAGGCGCTGAGGACCCTGACCCGCTACTCTTTTCCTTTTCAACGCCATCTGGAAGATGCATGGCGTGTGGAGGCACAGGTCTTACAAAGGGAGAGAATACGCCCTGTAAGGTTTGCGGCGGCAGCCGCCTTTCTAAAGATGCCCTTTTATGGGTCATAGATGGCATGACAATAGGAGACTTTATGGGGCTTCAAATAGACGAGGCTATAGAGGTTGTAAAAAGGTGGTTAGCTCACCCCCCGACAAAGAGGCATTTAAAGGCAATTGTCGCAGGGCTTATAAAAGAGATAACAAGACGGCTTGAATTTCTTATGGATGTTGGGCTGGGTTATCTGAGGCTTAATCGTGCAGGCAATACCCTTTCTGGCGGTGAGGCTCAGAGGATAAGGCTTGCATCTCAAATGGGCTCTGGGCTTACCGGGCTTACAATAGTTCTTGATGAGCCGACAATTGGTTTGCATCCATCTGATAACAAAAGGCTTTTAAGGGTATTTGACAAATTGAAGCAGGCTGGCTGCACAGTAATAGTTGTAGAGCATGATGAACAGACCATAATGGCGGCAGACTGGATAATAGACCTTGGCCCTGACGGAGGCAAAAAAGGAGGCAGGGTAGTTACAGAAGGAAAGATTGATACAATCCTTAAAGACAAGCGTTCTCCAACTGGAAGGGCATTACATTTACTAATGGAGAGTCAAGGCCAGTCTCAACGCCAATCCCTGTGTCAGTCTCAATCGCAATGTCAATCTCAGTCTCCAACTGAAACGCCTGTAATCAGGTTTTCAGGCATAAAAAAGAACAATATAAATGATGAAACTGTAGCTGTCCCGCTCAGGAAAATGGTTGCAGTTGTCGGCGTCTCTGGCTCTGGAAAGAGCACTCTTTTAGAAGATATTTTTTTTAAGGGCATGCATCTTATTAAACAGCAAAAGAAGAATGCCATAAAAGACAATCATTTTTCTGTAACGCTTAATGGAGACAGGCTTATAAGAGATGTAAAGATGGTTGACTCATCTCCTATAGGAAGGACTCCAAGGTCTTGCGTTATCACATACTTAGGTCTTTATTCTTATATAAGAGAGATATTGTCAAAGACCCCTGTCGCAAGAATGAAGGGTTATGGGCACTCAATATTTTCGTTTAATGTAAGGGGTGGAAGGTGTGAACACTGCAAGGGGCTTGGAAAGGAGGAGGTCAGGCTCGGCTTTTTGCCTCCTGTCTATGTAACCTGTCCTGAATGTAATGGAAGGCAATTTATTGAAGAGGTTCTTGAGGTTGAATGGAATAGTAAGAATATCAGTGAAATAATATCAATGACAGTAGAGGAGGCATACTCCTTTTTTGCTGCCCACCCATCATTAAGGAGGGCGTTTAAGATATTGGTTGAGCTTGGGCTTGGCTATATTGAGCTTGGCCAGCAAAGCCCGTATCTCTCTGGCGGGGAGGCGCAGAGGCTAAAACTTGCGCGAGAGCTGCTGGGAAAGAGGCCAAAGGATGTTGTATATCTCCTTGATGAGCCTACAACAGGGCTTCATATTGAGGATGTAAGGCGTCTTATGAGGCATTTAAGGGGTCTGTGTGATATGGGAAATACTGTAATTATTGTTGAACACAACAGGGATGTAATAATGACGTGTGACCATGTAATAGAGCTTGGGCCCAAGGGTGGGAATAAGGGTGGTAAGGTCATCTTTAATGGTCCTGTCGGACAATTTATAAGGGCAGAAGAAGGCACGCCGACCCAAGAGGCCTTTAATCGTACCCTGTTTAAAAATAGATCTTAAATCCTGTACGCTAAAAGATGGCAAAGATAAATTGCCTTCTCAGAAAAATTTGTGGGTTATGTCCGGAACAGGCAGTTTTTCAAGTGAGTGATATAATGCCACTTCTCGATATAAGCCGCTTCTAAATCCATTTTAAGAAATATCCACCTTGTATTTTTCAACTAATCAGGTTGTTTCTCTTCTTTTAAACGAACTACATCTTGACCACGAATATCGTTAACCGACTTATTCAAATGAGCTATGATGTGAAAATAATTGATGTGGAGGGAATACGCAATTATGCAGCAAATGTGCAGCGGCTCCATACCGAATGAGTTAGAATTGGTATTGATTACTTACGGCTAAAGAGCAGCTATAGCCCTACTTGACAATAAGCTATTCAATCCTATATAGTTGAGGTCGCAGAAGTTGTAGAGGAGATAGAGGAGGTAAAGGGGATAAAGTTTGTAGGGGGATAGAAAATGTTAAGCCTGCTGGACAGCTTCTTACAAAAATATCCACAACCTCTATTTGGCAGGATTCAGGCAATATTTATCATATCATAAGGAGAAGACTATGTATCCGTTTTGGGAAGTGCCTCTTATAACCTCTGGGCTTATTATTGCCATTATAGCAAGTTTTCACATGCTTCCTTCACACCTTGCTACAGGGGCGTTTTGGTTCAACTACTATATAGAACGGCAGGCAGTAAGGGATAATAGGCCGGAATTGTTTGATTTTTTAAAGCGTTTTACCCTTTTAATACTTATTTTTTGTTTTGTCCTTGGAAGCCTTACAGGGGTAGCTATCTGGTTTTCAACTACAGTTGCAAGCCCTCGCGCAATATCTGCGCTTATTCATAATTATGTATGGGGATGGGCGACTGAATGGGTATTTTTTGTCTTAGAGATCGCCACAATATATGTATATTACTATACGCTTGGCCGTATTGACAAAGAGAGCCACCTTAAACTGGGCCTTGCCTATGCCCTTTCCGCATGGATAAGCATGGTCATAATTACAGGGATACTTGGGTTTATGCTTACGCCTGCAAAGTGGGTAGAGACAGGTGGCTTTTTTGATGGCTTTTTTAATGAAACATACTGGCCTCAGCTCTTTGTGCGCACCTCTTTTATGATGTCAATAGCTGGCATATATGCAATGATAGTCGCAAGCAGGCTTAAGGATGAGGCGTTAAGAAAAGAGATAATGAGAAAGGCAGGCATCTGGGGGACTTGCGGCATGATATTAGGGGCGATCTTTACCCTGTGGTATCTTCATAAGCTCCCCCCTTCCGTAAAGGAGATGGCGTTTGAAGAGGGGCTTCCATATCTTAAAAATCTCCTTTTTGTTGCAGGGGGCGCATATTTGATAGTTGGGCTATATTTTATAGTGTGCGCTACTGTCCGTCCAAGGGCATTGGGCATTGTTTCAGGGATAATTATGTTGATAGTGCTATTTGCAGGAATAGGCGCTGGCGAAGGCTTCAGAGAAGGGGCAAGGAGGCCGTGGGTTATATCAAATTATATGTATGGCTATCAATTGACAGGCATTAGCCATGATGTCCTTCACATAGAAAATGAGGTTGGGCGATTTGAAGAAGAAGGCTTGCTAAAGAATATTTACTGGGCCAGGACGCTACAGCTTACAAAAGAGCATGACCGTTTTAAGGCAGGCAGGATTCTTGCCCTATATGTCTGCGGCAACTGTCATTCCTTTGAAAAAGATGGCATAATACGGCCATTGCCTGCGCTGCTTTCCTCTGTGGGTGTAGAAAGCGCCGAGGATATTACGGGCTTTATGGATGCCCTTGGAGACTATCCCTATATGCCCCCATTCCCTGGGACGGACGAAGACAAGGAGCTAATTGGAGAATACCTTGCAACCCTTCCAAAGGGCGGGGAATAAAGGCTCTCTGATAAGGCAATATAGGAGGTCAACAATGATCCGTTCTCCAGCCGTAGCAAATCAGTTTTATCCTGCTGACCCCCAGCGCCTCAATTATGAGGTAAACAAGCTGATGGGCTCTAAGGGCGGGGATTTAAGGGCAAAATGCGTAATATCTCCACATGCAGGCTATATGTATTCAGGCCATGTGGCAGGGGAGGTGTTTTCAAGGGTGCATGTGCCTAAAAGGTGTATTTTGCTTGGCCCAAATCATACTGGCCTTGGGGATATTGTCTCTATTGTATCAGATGGCGAATGGGACATGCCCCTTGGAAGGGTCAGGATAGATAATGAGCTTGCAAGTGCGATAAAGGCGGGCTGTTACAACATAAAAGAAAGCCTTGAGGCCCATCTTTACGAGCATTCATTAGAGGTGCAGCTCCCCTTTATGCAGGCAAAAGAGCGGGATTTGGGCATTGTGCCAATATGTATCTCAAGGATAAACTATGAAGAGGCGAGGGAGCTTGGGGTTGCAATAGCCCGCGCCATTAAGGCTGAGAGAAAAGAGGCAGGAGATGATACCCCATTAATTGTTGTAAGCACAGACTTTACGCATTATGAGCCCGGTGATATCGCCAACAAAAAGGACAGGCTTGCAATTGATGCAATATTGAACCTTGACCCAGAAGGGCTATTTAATGTCGTATTAATGGAGCGCATTACAATGTGCGGCTTTATTCCCACTGTAGTGGGGCTTGTTGCATCAATTGAGCTCGGGGCAAAGGAGGCAGAGCTTATAAAATACGCAACAAGCGGGGACATTACAGGAGATAACAGACAGGTTGTTGGATATGCAGGTATTATAATAAGATAAATATGGAGGCATTATGATGAAACAATCAATAAATGAACTATGTATAAATATAGGAAAAGAGGCAAAGGCTGCCGCTCGCTGCCTCTCAACCCTCTCTACAGAGGCGAAAAACAGGTGTCTTTTAAGGGTGGCGGACTTAATCTTAAAGAGGCAGGATGATATTAAGAGGGAAAATGAAAAAGACCTCAAAAATGCGGAGGAAAAAGGACTTTCTTCCGCATTTATAGACAGGCTCACCCTTTCTCAAAAGGTAATCAATTCAATGGTTGATGGATTGAGGGAGGTTGCAGCGCTTTCTGACCCTGTTGGCGAGGTCCCACGTATGTGGAAAAGGCCGAATGGCCTTCAGGTCGGACGTATAAGGATACCGCTTGGCGTGATCTGCATGATATACGAATCACGGCCAAATGTTACTATAGATGCAGCAGCCCTTTGCCTGAAGGCGGGCAATGCCGTTATCCTGCGCGGCGGCTCTGATGCAATACACTCAAACCTTGCTCTTGCATCCATTTTTCATGAGGCCCTTAGAGAAAGCGAAATACCTGAATCCTCTGTTCAGGTTGTGCCTATAACAGACAGAGAGGCGGTAAATGAGCTTTTAAGGCTTGAGGAATATATTGACCTTGTAATCCCCAGGGGCGGCGAGGGGCTTATAAGGTTTGTTGCTGAAAATTCAAGGATACCTGTATTAAAACACTATAAAGGCGTATGTCATGTGTTTGTGGACAAGTATGCTGACCTTAAAAGGGCATGGGATATCTGTTTTAACTCAAAGGTGCAAAGGCCAGGGGTGTGCAACGCAATGGAGGGCATGATAGTGCATGAAAATATTGCAAAGGAGTTTCTCCCTGAGATGGCAAAGAGGTTTAAGGATGCAGGCGTTGAGATGAGGGGCTGTAAAAAGACCTTGAGCATCCTTAAAGACATCACGCCTGCCAAGGATAGCGATTGGGGAGAGGAGTTTTTAGACCTTATCCTTGCGGTAAAGACAGTGGGGTCAATGGATGAGGCAATGGATTATATTGCGTGTTACGGCTCAAACCACACAGAGGCGATAGTTACAGAAAATTATGAAAGGGCAATGAGGTTTTTAAAGGAGGCAGACGCCTCTCTTGTGCTTATCAATGCCTCTACTCGCTTTAATGACGGAGGGCAATTAGGGCTTGGCGCTGAGATAGGCATAAGCACGTCAAAACTTCATGCCTATGGCCCAATGGGGCTTGAAGAGCTTACTACTACAAAGTTCATTGCCTTTGGAAACGGACAGATAAGGGGTTAGAGGTTTTAGAGGGGGTAGAGGGGAGAGAGGCTCTAAAGGTTGTAGAGGGGAGAGAGTGTGGTAAAAGGGGTAGAACACCCTCAATTTAAAGGAGAAAAGAGATTGAGTGTAAAAGTTATAGAGAGAAAAGAGATTGCAAGAACCTCTACAACCTCTACAGCCTCTACAGCCTCCCCAAAAGGCATTGGCATATTTGGAGGCTCATTTGACCCTATACATTTTGGCCATTTACGCTCAATAGTAGAGATTAAGGAACAGTTTGCCCTGTCTCATATCTTGATAGTTCCATCCTTTTCCCCCCCGCATAAAAAGAGCGGGGGCATTGCAAGTTTTGAGCGCCGTGTCTCATTAATTGAGCTTGCGATAAAGGGCATAGAGGGTATTGCTGTAAGCAGGATTGAAAAGGGCCTTCCAACCCCATCTTTTACTGTAAACACCCTGAAGGCCCTTAGAAGTGAGGGGGTTATAACAGACGATGATATGCCTTATTTTATAATGGGAAGCGATGCCTTTATGGAGTTTCACACATGGCGAGGCCCCATTGATATACTTGAGCTTTCCAATATCATAGTTATGGAAAGGGATAAGGACAATTCTGGAGAAATGATAAGGGAATATGCCCTGAGGCATTTCCCTGACCAATACGCAGAAAACCGCATCCAGATATGCAGCGTAACCCCCATCTCAATATCAAGCTCTCTTGTCCGCTCCTGTCTGTATAAAGGGGCATCCCCTGTGTTTTTATTGCCTCAAGATTGCATAAAATACATTAAAGACAATGGGCTTTATTCCATTGGAAAGGTGGGCGCTTTTATAAGAGAGCTTCAGGAATGCCACGGACAGAAGATAACAGTGCTTGACGTAAGGGGCATATCTTCAATATGCGATTTTTTTGTGATATCAGAGGGTAGAAGCACAAGGCATGTGCAGGGGACATCTGAGAGGCTGAGGGAAAGGCTTAAGCGCCACAATCTCTATCCCAAAGAGGTTGAAGGAGAGAGAGAAGGCAAGTGGATATTAATGGATTATGATGATGTGGTAGTTCATATATTCTATGAAGAGATACGTGGCATTTACGACCTTGAGGGCCTGTGGCACGAGGCAGATATAATATATGATGAGCGTTAAGGGTGATATATTTTAAAGAGGGGCGGTAAAGTGGATGATAACAGGGATATAAATAGAGTAATGCTTGTAATTATGGATGGTTGGGGCTTTCGCATGGAAAAAGAAGGAAATGCCGTATCAATAGCGAACACCCCTAACCTTGACGCATTCAGAAAGGAATATCCATTTACAATTATACATGCCTCAGGAGAGCATGTTGGGCTTCCAGAGGGACAGATGGGAAACTCTGAGGTAGGGCACTTAAATCTCGGCGCAGGCCGCATTGTATATCAGGACCTTACGAGGATAAACCTTGCCATAAAGGATGGCTCTTTTTTTGACAATGCCATATTAAAGGAGGCAATGCTAAAGGGCACATGCCTTCATCTCTTTGGTCTTGTCTCAAGGGGAGGGGTGCACTCTGACTTTGAGCACTTGCTTGCCCTGTTGAGGATGGCAAAGGG
>JALWQB010000264.1 GCA_026994795.1 Deltaproteobacteria bacterium | reverse complement strand
GCTCTGGAGAGCAATGTGAGGCTTACAATAGGTGTAATAAGGATTGATAGCAAAAAGTTAGAGCAGGTTAAGGCAAAAAAGCGGAATTTATTTGATGTATTGTTTGAGGAGATAGAGAGAGAAAGAGTCAGAAATAAGATACCAATACTGATTATAGATGAGATACAGAAGCTTCGGGATGTTTATATAAAGAATGGAAACGGAGAGAGGGAGCTGTTAAAAGAGTTTTTAAATTTTTGTGTGAGATTGACAAAGGAGACACATCTTTGCCATGTTGTGCTTCTTACATCAAACACAGTGTTTATAGAAAGAATATATAATGATGCGAGAATGAAGGAGACAAGTAGATTTAAGAAAATAGATCATTTGAGCAAGGAGTTGGTTCTTAAATGGCTGCAGTTAGAAAATTTTACTAAGGGTGATATAGAGCTTATATGGGATTATTATGCAGGGAATATCTCAAGATTATTAGAGATTATAAAGATAAAAGAAAAAGGAGAGGCATTAGAGGAGTTTTTAAAATATGAAGCATGGCTGGCATATACAGAGATAGTTGACTATATGGCAAGGGGAGATTTTGGAGAAGAAGAAATAAAGCAATTTGAATCGATTGCACAGGAGATTTTAACAAATGGATATTTTAGGTTTACCAGAGAGAGAAGGGAATATTTATCAGTAATAGAGGCATGGGCAGAAAAAGAGATATTGTTTTATGAACCATTGGAACTTCGTGTTACAGGCAACAGTCGTATATACGAGAAGGGGATGGAGCTGCTTTTTTCATAAATTTCATAAAGAAGTTATAGATAGAAAGGCTGATAGAGACTATCAAAAAGATGAGATGATATTGTCTTAAAAAGGGGCTTTTAGTATGCGTAAAATTTGTGTAATTACAGGGACAAGGGCGGAGTATGGGCTTCTTTACTGGGTAATGCGTGGAATAGATGAAGAACCCTCTCTTCAACTGCAGCTTATCGTAACAGGTATGCATCTTTCCCCTGAATTTGGTCTTACTGTAAAGGTAATTGAACAAGATGGGTTTCATATTGATTATAAGGTTGAGATGCTTTTGTCATCTGATACATCTGTAGGTATTGCCAAATCTATGGGAGTGGGGCTTATAGGGTTTGCCGATGCCTTTTCCATGTTAAAGCCAGATATAGTGGTTATGTTAGGGGATAGATTTGAGCTGTTGGCTGCTGCAAGCGCTGCGATGGTTGCACGTATTCCTATTGGGCATATACATGGAGGGGAATTAACAGAAGGGGCAATAGATGAGGCTATAAGGCATTCTATTACTAAAATGTCTCATCTGCACTTTACTTCTACAGAGATTTATAGAAAGAGAGTTATTCAGCTTGGAGAGCAACCCAATAGAGTATTTAATGTAGGGGCGACTGGTATTGATAATATAAAGAAATTACCACTTTTAAAAAGAGAAGAGTTTGAAAAAGAGATTGGTTTTACCTTAGGAAAGCATAATCTCCTTATTACCTATCATCCTGTAACCCTTGAAAGCGGTAGTGCGCAGAAGGAATTTGCCTCGTTATTGGATGCCCTTTTGACCTTACAAGATACAAAATTTATCTTTACCATGCCAAATGCGGATACTGAGGGCAGGAGTATAATGCCTATGATAAAAGACTTTGTCAAAAAGTATCCTGATAGAGCCATTTATTTTACCTCTATGGGGCAACTGTTGTATCTTTCAGCTATGAAGCATGTGGATGCTGTTGTAGGAAATTCTTCAAGCGGTATCCTTGAGGCGCCAAGTTTTAAGATAGGCACAATCAATATAGGAGATAGACAAAGGGGAAGGGTAAGGGCAGAGAGTATAATTGATTGTGATTCAGATTATCATTCTGTTGTGAGGGCATTTCAGACTTTATATTCAAAAAAATTTCAAGAAAAATTAAAAAATGTCAAAAATCCTCATGGAGATGGGGGAGCATCTGAAAAAATTGTGTCTATATTAAAAAGTTTTCCGCTTTCTGATGTATTAAAAAAGGAATTTTATAATATAGAGGTGACATTATGAAGATTATCTTTATTGGTTCTATAATGTTTTCTGAGGCGATGCTCAAGAAATTGATTTCTCTTAATTGCGATATCTGTGGGGTGATTACAAAGGATAAGCATGGTATAAATGCAGATTATGTAAATCTTATTGAGATATGTAAGGCTCATAATATACCTTATTGGATAACTAATGATGTCAACAGTCCTTCTACCTTGAGCTGGATAAGAGAAAAGAATGTAGATATTATCTTTTGTTTTGGTTGGTCTCAAATTTTAAAAAAAGATATATTGACCATTACTCCAATGGGGGTTATTGGCTTTCATCCTGCCCATCTTCCCCAAAATCGTGGGCGTCATCCACTTATCTGGGCATTGGCTTTAGGGCTACAGCAAACTGCTTCTACTTTCTTTGGTAGTGGTAAAATGGTAAGTGATGAGGTATAGTATGTATGATATAAGGAGGTATATATGATACAGACAATTATCACCCATAAATGCAGTAGGTGCGAAAGTACGAATATTGTCAAAAACGGGCATA
>JALWQB010000263.1 GCA_026994795.1 Deltaproteobacteria bacterium | reverse complement strand
CCAATGATACAATACTTGCCCTCGCCATTGTCATGGCTACTCACCTCCATACTCAATTAAATCCCTGTTTAAGATAAATAACAACAGCTACTCCCGTGCCAATAAAAAGTGGGTGTCCTTTTTTCACTCCTATCCCTTTGCGCCTGAACCTCTACATGGATCAAAAAAATTGCATAATCTCCACTAAGAAGCCTCACCTTCATAAGCTTATCAACATGCCTTCTGCCAACCTTTGCATCAAGAATAATCTTTTGAAACTCCTTATCAAGGCTCTCATAACCATAAGACCAATCTATGCCCTCTGCTACATGAGGAAATAAAAACTCCATCATCCTCCTGAAAAAACCATCTATCACATCTTTCCATGGGCTATCGTAATCATCTCGCATAGACACCTCTTATATGAATATTTAGCGCTACCTTATCTATTTATAACCTTACATATCTATAAAGACAATACCAAATCTTATCAATAAGCCATAAATATAAAAAGAGCATTGTCATTTTCTTCCATATCAAATCTAAAATATCAAGGATATTTCACATATCCCTTTTTTCTCCCTTTGTATTATAAAATCAGACATCGAAATATTTAAGTTTTTCACAACATTATTTAGTTCATTAAATATGTTTTCTTCAAGATATATAGCTTTTTGCATTGTGAAACTTTTTTTATTTTTATTATAACTAATTTTTGGTTAGATTTATCAATTATTCCTTGCAACCATTATAGCATAAACCCAATAATCCTGCCAATCATACGAAGCCAACCACTTTTACTTTAATGGAAAACACCGCAAACATCCACCACATGCACATTATCCCACGCAGCCATTGGCATTTCGCTGAATGCCCTATGGGCAACAAGCAGCACTGCTATCTGGGCTCGTTTCAGTGCAACTTCAGGGGGGACAAGCAGCACTTTATCTGGCAGCTCTTTAAGCTCTTTTGGGCACTGTTTGATATTAGGCTCTACTGCCAGCACAGGGCCTGGATGTTGCATTGCCAGCAGACGAGTGATTTCCAATGCAGGGCTTTCACGCAGGTCATCTATATCTGGCTTATAGGCAAGGCCAAAGCAGGCAATAGTGATGTCACTTGCAGTATTATCAGGGTGTTGCTGTAAGTAATCTGTTACAGCAACCTTGACTTTATCAAGCGCCCACAGGGGCTTTTGGTCGTTAATTTCGCGTGCAGTGCGGATTAGGCGCGCTGTAGCAGGGGATTTATGCACAATGAACCACGGATCAACTGCAATACAGTGCCCCCCCACACCAGGGCCAGGTCGTAATATGTTGACACGTGGATGACGGTTGGCAAGCTCTATGAGTGTCCACACATCAATACCCAGCCCATCGCAAATAATAGAAAGCTCATTGGCAAAGACAATATTCACATCACGATATGCATTCTCCACAAGCTTACACATCTCTGCCGTCTTCGCATCTGTCTCGTGAAGCATACCTTTTACAAACAAGGAATAAAATCCCTTTGCCTTCTGGGTAGATTCTGGATTTATGCCTCCAATTACCCTGTCGTTATGTTCAAGCTCATACAGTATCCTTCCAGGAAGCACCCTTTCAGGACAGTAGGCCATGTAAAAACAGTCTTCAAGGTCAGGTCTATTTTTCTTTATTAAATTATAGAAATTCTCAGTAGCTCCTACAGGGCATGTAGATTCAATAATTACCATATTCCCCTTTTTAAGATAGGGAATCACCATGCTTATAGCAGATTCTACATAGCTCAGGTCAGGAACATGCCCATCTTTAAAAGGAGTAGGGACAGCAATCAAAAATACATCAGCATCAGTTGGCCGTGATGAGGCCAGCAACAGGCGGTCATTTACAAGGGAATAGACAAGCCCCTTTAAATCAGGCTCAACAATATGAATACTCCCTCTATTTATGATTTCTACTACTTCCTCATTTACATCAACCCCTGTAACATTCACACCCTTACTTGCTATAAGGGCTGAAGTTGGAAGACCGATATATCCAAGCCCCATTACAACGACTTTCATCTTATTCATATCCTGCACTTTTAACCTCTCATATCCCTTTTTCAAAAAGTCCTTCCATTATCCTTACGACCTTTATTGATGTATCGCCCCTGCCATAAGGATTTGAAGCCCTTGCCATGCGCTCATATTCATTTGGATTATTAATAAGCTCCATTGCCCCTGCCACGATCTTGTACTTGTCCGTCCCCAACAGCCTTGCAGCGCCCGCCTCTATCCCCTCAGTCCTTTCGGTAATATCCCTCAATACCAGAACAGGCTTCCCAAGCGATGGAGCCTCTTCCTGAATACCTCCAGAATCCGTCAATATAAAATAAGACTTATTCATAAGCCATATAAGATGTGGATAATCAAGCGGACGGATAAGGTGTATCCCAGGATGCCCCTTTAAAATCTCGTTTACAGGCCCTTTGACATTTGGATTTAGATGAACAGGATAGACAATTTGCACATCATTAAATGAATCTGCAATTTCCTTCAAGGCAAAGGCAATGTTTTTAAAAGGCTCTCCAAAGCTCTCTCTTCTATGGCAGGTTACAAGAATAATCT
>JALWQB010000262.1 GCA_026994795.1 Deltaproteobacteria bacterium | reverse complement strand
GCTTTTACCCCAAAAGCTTGAGTAGCTTTTTTTATATGCCTATATATAGTTCTTTTGCACCAATAACACCTTAAAGGAGTATTAGACCTTATTTCTAAATATGTTAATGGAAACCAGCGTTTTCGTACTATGTTTATAGAAAGCGAGTCCTGTAGCTTATTAATCCAGTCTCTACTATTATCGTCAATAAATTCTGAATCCATAAATACTGGAACCACCTTCTCTTTACCAAATACCTCTATACATACGCAGAGTAAAAGACTGCTATCTATGCCACCTGAAACCCCAATGGCAACAGGGGGGCTCAGGCATTGAAGATAGCTTATTAAGGCGCTAAGTTTACCCTTATTCTCCCTTGCAGGCGACAATCCTGTCATTAATTATTAAAAGGCGTCCCTGATGATGGAATTGTGGATTGAGGCTCAGTCAGGGTAAAATCCCCTTGTTGTATCCATTTCTTTAAGGTAGCTGCTATCTCTCTCGCCCTTGCATAACTTGAGAGAGGGGCGGTAGGCACTATTTTGCCGTCAACCTTTATTTGCCCGCTCTTTAGCTCCTTATAAGTTACTTCTGCGATAGGACGCGCCTTACCCATATGATAATCAAGACCATAATCAATAACTTGAGTTACAATATCTTCATCAGATACGCCGGTTGACATGGCGATTTCTTCATTCAAAACGGGGATCGGCACTCCAATGCCAACAGCAAGGGAACATCCATAGCCTAAAATGCTTACTCCTGCAAGATAACGAGGGGTCATTGCCTTTAAATTACCAGTTACCATAATAGTCCCTGACGGCCTTTTAGGAATGCCCTTTTCAGTGCGGGGGACATCAGGGTTGTGCTGCGTGCCTTCAGATATAATATACCCTACTCCGCCCCCTAAGAATATACGGGTCCCTATGCCGATTGTCTTATAATAAGGGTCGTTAAATAATGGGCTTAACTGGCCTGACGTGCAATAATTTGCATTGCCCATCCGCGGCCTTAATGTCCCCATATAAGTATAGATAGTCTTAGTAGTAACATTTACAGCGCAATTATAATTTTGATAGGCATTTCTTGGATTGCAAAGCTGGGCAAAAGGCAAATCCTTCAATGTAACCTTTTTTTCAAATTTTTTCTTGGGATAACAGTGAGTGCCATAGGCCTCTGCCTTAAGAAGGACGGGTTTTCCTGCAACAAGGTCCTGTATTACATGCCCCCCTCCATATAAAAATTCTCCTGGATATACCTTATTTAAAGGGTCATCCTCTCTTGGCTCAGTGCATCCAATATATATGTCAACAGCTGCCAGACCGGCGTAGGCAGGCACCCCATTTAACCATACCTTTGACGCCTTAATCCCTGGTACGCTATGACCAAAATTTATAAACGCCCCAGAAGAGCACATTGGAGAAAATGTCCCTGTTGTTACCACATCCACCTCTTTTGCCGCCTCTATCTCACCTTTGTCTCTCACTATATCAACCATTTCCTCTGCAGTAACTATAACTGCCCTGCCCTCTTTTATTTTTTGATTTATTTCTGCAATTGTCTTCTGAACATTATACCTTTTACCTTCCATTTAAGATTAGCTCCTTTAAATTAAATAGTTAGAGAGACTATTCAATTACAGATACCGCTTTGTGCCCCTTCTCTTTAATTGCCCTTACTATAGGTAAAAGATTGATTTTTTCAAGGCGAATATAGTAAGTTTTTTTCTTTGTTGCGCCGTATTGACCTCTTATACATAATTTAGGGGCACAGTAGGGGCACGTTGCAACGTGCCCTTACTATCCATTTTTAAATAAAAATATTAAGTTGTGAAGTTATTGCCATAAAAATGATATGCTCTTTAGGAATCGATTCACTATTATGCTATTTTATATCAAGAAAAAGTTGACATAATAAGATTATTTTTTTAAAAGTTATATAACAAAACTTGAATAATAGGAGGTAAAAGTGGCAAAGCATAAAAAGATTGAAAGGAAAAGGGAAATTGAAAGGAGAAGAAGGCGCAGGGAGAAGAGAAGAAAATTGAGGGCAAAGGGGCTTTTAAAAGATTAAAATTACAAAAGGGGCAGTGAATGCCCCTCGATTTGTTTAAAAGATGAATTGTAACTGGTGAATTATGAATTATGAATGATGAATGATGGAGTTACATATAAGAATAGCTGAACATGCTGCCCCAAAGCCGTTATTGATATTTACAACGCTGATACCCTGAGCGCAGCAGTTTAACATTGTTAAAAGCGGGGTAATCCCATTAAATGATGTCCCATAGCCAATGCTTGCAGGCACTGCAATTACAGGACAGGGGGCAATGCCCGCAATAAGGCATGGAAGCGCCCCATCCATCCCTGCAATTGCAATAATTACAGGGGCGTCAAGTATAATATCAATATTGTCTAAAAGGCGATGCAAGCCTGCTATTCCGCAATCATATACTCGTATAGGCTCTATCCCGTGTATCTTTAAGGTAATAACAGCCTCTTCCGCAATATTAATATCAGATGTCCCTCCAGTAAATACTGGCACCTTGAGCCTTATGTCTTCTTCACCTGAGGTATTATGGCCTTTTAAGTC
>JALWQB010000261.1 GCA_026994795.1 Deltaproteobacteria bacterium | reverse complement strand
TCAACTGAGGCCTATCTCAGGCCATTTAAGGAACTGCTCTTAAATTATACTGGCATGAGGGGGGATATTTACGCCCCATCTCTTATGGCATACAGTATGTTTCTGATAACAGTGGCATTAAATATCGTCATCCTCATAAAGGGCATATCAGGCGGTATTGAAAAACTTGCAAAGGTTGCGATGCCTCTTTTATTTATCTTTGCTATTGTATTGATGTTGAGGGTATTGACCCTTAAGACCACGCATGGTTCTGCTATTGACGGCCTTAATTTTCTATGGACGCCAAAGTGGGATGAGCTGTTTAACCCAAAGGTGTGGCTTGCTGCTGCGGGGCAGGTGTTTTTTACCTTGAGCCTTGGCTTTGGCGCAATAATAACCTATGCATCCTATCTAAAAGATGATGATGACCTTGTGCTCTCGGGCCTTAGCGCCTCATCTCTAAATGAATTTGCTGAGGTAGTCCTTGGGGCGTCTATTGCCATACCTGCTGCTGCAGCATTCTTTGGCGTTGTTGCCGCTCAGGATATTGCCTCATCTGGCGCATTTAACCTTGCCTTTGTGAGCCTGCCTGCAATCTTCGCCAATATACCCCTTGGACACATGTTTGGCTTTTTATGGTTTACCCTTCTGTTTTTTGCAGGGCTTACCTCATCGGTGGCAATAACCCAGCCTGTAATCGCCTTTCTGGAGGATGAGTTCGGGCTTTCTCGCAAAAAGGCTGTTGCGCTTTCAATGGGGCTTCTCACTGCAATAGCCCATATACCGATATTTTTCGCCTCAGCCCTTGATGAGATGGATTTTTGGGCAGGGACATTCTTTGTAATAGTGCTGGCGCTTGTGGAGGTCATTATATTCTTCTGGGGATATGGCCCTCAAAAGGCATGGGATGAGATTAATAAGGGAGGCATTATAAAGGCGCCCATAATTTTTTATCCTGTTATGCGTTTTATAACCCCAGTTTTCCTGTTTATTATCACTGTCTGGTGGGTAGTGGATACATTGCCTCAATATCTTACAAGCGCCTCATGGACATCATGGGTGGCAAGGGGCGCCCTTGTATGCATAGCCTTATTTTTTGGCATACTTGTATATTTAGCAGATAAAAAGGGGAGGTAAGCGGCCTATGAACCTTGAGGCGTTAATCTTTATGGGGCTTTCATGGGGGCTTGTAATAGGGCTCTCACTTTTTTGTTTTAAGCGCCTTTTCTCTTCACAGAGTAGGTAGCGCCTTATGATGTCTCCACCGCTTGCGCAGAGGATGCGCCCAAAGGACCTTGACGAGGTAGTTGGACAGGAGCATTTGACAGGCAAGGGAAAGATAATAAGGAATATTATTGAAAGAGACTCCATTATCCCATCCCTTATACTATGGGGTCCTCCAGGGACAGGCAAGACCACGATTGCGAAACTGATCTCTCGCATAAAGGGCACAAGGTTTATCCAGTTGTCTGCCGTGCTCTCAGGGGTAAAGGATATAAGAGAGGCGATTAGCGAGGCAGAGGATGCAAGGGGAAATGGCATAAGGACGGTCTTATTTATAGATGAGATACACAGGTTTAATAAGTCGCAGCAAGACGCCTTTTTGCCCCATGTGGAAGAGGGGCTTATTACCTTAATAGGCGCAACAACAGAAAATCCATCTTTTGAGATAATCCCGCCACTTTTATCCCGCTGTAAGGCGCTTAAACTGAGGCAATTGTCTGATGATGCCCTTAAAGTCATACTCAAAAGGGCGCTTACTGATAGGGAGAGGGGCATGGGGAGCCTTAACATAACCATTTCCAAAGAGGCAGAGGAACTTCTTATAAGGGAGGCTCAGGGGGATGCCCGCTGTCTTTTAAATGCCCTGCAAATGGCCTCTGAGATACTGCTTGAGGTGCGCCCTGAGGAAGGGGGTGAGATAACACTTTCCATTATGGAAGAGGCGCTTCAGATAAAGGCATTGAGGTATGATAAGGCAGGGGAAGAGCACTTTAATATCATATCCGCCTTTCATAAGAGCATGAGGGGAAGCGACCCTGATGCCTCGCTTTACTGGCTTTCAAGGATGCTTGAGGCAGGGGAAGACCCCCATTACATAATAAGGAGGATAGTAAGGTTTGCCTCTGAAGATATTGGCAACGCTGACCCAAATGCCATTCAGGTGGCGCTTAACGCCTTGAGCGCATACGACTTTCTGGGCAGCCCTGAAGGAGAGCTTGCCATAGCTCAGGCATCTGTCTATATGGCTACCGCCCCAAAGAGCAATGCAATCTATAAGGCATTTGGCGATGCAATGAGGGATGTAAAAAAGTTTGGCTCTTTACCAGTGCCGATGCACATACGAAATGCCCCCACTCCCCTTATGAAGCGCCTTGGCTATGGCAAGGGCTATAAATACCCGCATGATTATAAGGATGCCTCTGTCTATCAGGAATATATGCCTTCAGCGCTTAAAGACCATTTGTACTATTTCCCCACAGACAGGGGGTATGAGAAGATAGTAAAGGAGAGGCTTGAAAAGTGGAGGAGGCTTAAAAAGACAAGGATGAAGAGGGGGTAGAGGGGGTAGAGGTTGTAGAGGTTGTAGAG
>JALWQB010000260.1 GCA_026994795.1 Deltaproteobacteria bacterium | reverse complement strand
GGTAATGACTTTAACTCAATATTTCTATTTAAAAACGGATGAGTAGGGGCACGTTGCAACGTGCCCCTACCTGCTGAAAATTTTAGTTCCGGTCGATAGAAATACTGTTTAGGAATCGATCCACTATTTGCTTCCGTTCTGGAAAGCAGGGCTAACTCCTTTTAACATTCATGTCAATTATCTATTGACACCCCGTCCGATGAAAGATAAATAATTTGAGAGCGCCAATTTCGCGCAATCGAATAGCGGCGTTTTTTTTACGGGGTTAGCCACTTATCTATGTGCGATTGGGCAATATTTTTAACACATTTATTTTCAGAAACCGTCAATTGATGGAATAGGCGGAGCGTAGCCACATCGCGCTTTTATTTTTCACGGGAAATGAATATCTTAGACATTAAAAACAGAAAGAATAGCGGCAAAAAGATTGCCATGCTTACCTGTTATGATTATTCTACCGCTCTCATGCTTGACGCCATCGGGATTGATATGCTCCTTGTCGGCGACTCTCTTGGAATGGTTATGCTTGGTTATGATTCAACTGTACCTGTTAGTATAGACGAGATGATCCATCACTCAAAGGCGGTTGTAAGGGGCAGAAAAAACGCCCTTGTCATAGGGGATATGCCGTTTGGCTCATATCATGTATCAACTGATGATACAATAAGGAATGCGGTGCGCTTTCTAAAGGAGGCGGGATGTGATGCTGTAAAATTAGAGGGCGGAATGCAGGTTGCCAAGACCATTGAGAGGCTTGCCGCCATAGGCATCCCTGTTATGGCGCATATTGGCCTTACCCCTCAAACTGCCTCTTCACTTGGGGGCTATAAGGTTCAGGGAAGGGATATGGCCTCTGCAAAGAGGCTATTAAAGGACGCAAAGGCAGTCGCAGACGCCGGGGCGTTTTCAGTGGTGCTTGAATGCGTTCCTGCCACCCTTGCCCGACTTATTACTGATACCATCTCAATTCCCACAATAGGCATTGGGGCAGGCCCGTATTGCGACGGACAGGTACTGGTAACGCATGACCTTCTGGGCATATTTGAAAAGTTTAAGCCATTTTTTGTAAAGAGATATGTTAATCTGAACAATACCATAAAGGAGGCCATCTCAACATTTATTGAAGAGGTGAGGGCTGGCGCATTTCCTGATAATGAGCACAGTTTTTCAGCAGATATTGACTTTTCACAAATTCTTAATGATAATGACGAATAAATAACTCATTTTTTGAGTATTTTAAGCCTTTCCTTTGCATAATCTATTATCTCAGGCTTTATATCATTTCCAGAATTTAAAATGGCGGCATATTCCCTTATGGCCTTATCAGTAAGGCGAAGCGCCTCAAAACACCTGGCCTTTAAGATGATACAGTCAGGCGTCAGCATAAATTCATCTTCTATCCTGTTTAGGTTTCTTAATGCCTCTCTAAATCTGTTTTGTGAAAACAGGAATACGCTATAATTATACAATGCGTCAAAAGAGGGAGTGGCTGAAGAGATAATAGAGCGTTCAAAAAATGCCTCAGCCTCCTTTTTCCTCCCTAATCTGGTAAGGGCAACCGCTGCAAGGGATGCGGCTTCAGTGTCTGAAGGGTCAATTTGAAGGGCGATTTTTGCGTAATTAAAGGCGGTAAGCGCCTCATTTAGCCTTCCAATCGCAAGCGAGGCTATCTTTTTTGCAATATTTATGTTGTCAGGCCAGAGCTTAAGGGCATTTTTATATAGCTCAAGCGCCTTTTCAAAATTTCCCTCTTTAAGCTCATATTGGCCATCGTTTAAAAACTCTTGCGCCTTTTTTATTGAATCAAGGGATGATTTTACAGAAAATTCCTTTTTTACAATCAGCTTAGAGACCTGAAGCTCTCCCTCAGACGAGTCTTTCTGCCATTGAACGGCCTTGGAGGCAGGAAATATCATTATTGTATTGTGCTTTTCAATACTTTCTAAATTTTTGAGATTTTTAATAATATCAAGCACTAATTCCCACGGGACATCTTTAAGCGAAAGGGTTATAGCCCCTGAGACATCTTCATCAACAACAATGTTTTTACCGCTTACTTTACTCAGCAATCTAAACACATTGTGAAGGTCAATCTTATAAAAATCAACGCTTATGGTCTTAACGTCCTCCTTATGCTGAGAGGATGCCGCATAAACAGGAAAGATACAATAGGTAGCATAAGGGCTTAGCGATAAAAACATAAATAATAATAGCATATTGATATTGTTTATTATGGTATTTTTCATCATATTTACTCCTCAGGGTGAAGAACAAATACTCTTTTTCTCAAAACAGGTTTTCCTGAAAGGTCTCTGATATAGTCTTCTATTATTACTTTTTCAGGTAAAATATCTTTTACATATCCATTAGTTATGCCAATTTTATCACCTTTCTCCACTAAAAAGCCCTTTCCTGACGAAGATTCTAACATGGCCATCCTTTTGTTTCCATTTATCTCAATAATCGCCACAATATTTAGCTGTCCTATATCAATACATTCAATGCTGGATGCGCATGGCCTTACTATGGTGGCATTTAAAGACAGCGCCTCCCCTTTTCCCGCTGCGTTAATAACATCAGACGGTATCTCTCCCATATTAGAAGAGCTAAAGGGCGTAATTGGCCTGAAGGGGTCGGGTTTTCCCAGTGGGTCATAAGAGTATTTATCAGGCATTAATAGCGCCCTTAATCTCTTTTCTAAATCTTGTGCGCTATATGCCATTGCGTTTTTGTTATAAGGAAAGATGGATAGACCCCAAAATGTCAATATTAGCCCTGATATTATGATTATCTTAAATACATACAGAATATGTTCTTTGCAATGCCTGTTTCTCTTAACGTCTCTTCTTCTTTCCCTTTTTTTTGCCTGCTTTTTTCTTTGCATTTAATTCACCCTTTGTCAAAAAACGATAGGTTACAGCAGTGCATTTCGTATTAATTGTCCATAGGTCTCCAGTATCTCTTTCTTCCATAATCTCTGAGCCTTGATTGGCTGAACCAGCCCGCGTCACCATGCCCGAGCTTGACTTGCTCCAGATATTCTTTTCCTCTTTTGCGCCTCCCATTACTATATTCTGTATGTGAACTATCCTCTTCATCTTTGCAACCTTATCAAAAAACTTTAATGTATTATGAAATGGCCCTACAATATCCAACTCAACAGGGATCTGCGCATAAAAATCAACCTTTTTTTCAGGGCCTGGGCCAAATGACAAGAAATCAAGGTGTTCCTCATTACCAAAAGAGGATATTGCGGTAAGTATATCAGGTATATCTCTATATTCAGGAAGCAGTTTCAGCGCCTTCTTTAGGACGACTTCCATACCCTTGAGCTCCTCCTGCATTTTATAAAGCCTTTTCTTTTTGGCCTTTAATGAGGCTATCTCTTTTTCAAGCACTGGGACCTTGCCCCTTATATTATCAAGCTCATTAATGGCGGGCCCGAGATATAAAAACCAGAAGGCGCAACATGGCGCTGCTGTAATGGCAATCCATATAAGGGCCTTTTGCCATAACGGCATTTTAAGAAGCTGTTTTTCTATTAAATTTTTAATTGATAATATCTTTTCTTTAAAATCTGTTTTCATCTCCATAAAGGCGCTACCTAATAGGTTATATCTAAATCCTGCAATTGGCGAGCTTGCCCCAGATTCAAGGGGCGAACAACAAAAAAATTTGCCGTGCAGGATTTAGGACTTAAGTTATATTATTTCCTCTCAATCCCCTTTCGCTATAATAGTAAGGTTAAAGGTTACCATATCATGCCCATCCTTGGAAATTTTACTAATTTTTCCAAGCGTTACACTTTTTATGAGAGATGAGCCTTTAAGCCGCTTCATAAATAGAGCCACAGTGTGATTGTCAATGGAGTTGCCTGAAAGCGTTACGTTATTTTTTTTGAGCGTCAGGTCGTCTATATATAGCCTTTCTATTGGAATAGAAGTTACAATCTCATCTAATAATCTTACAGTGTAGAGCCTTCCCTTCTGAAGCCTTTCTATAACTGAAAACTTCCTGTCAATCTCCTTTTGTCTCTCTCTTATGGCCTTCATCTTTTTTTCTACATATAGGAGCTTTCTCTTTTCAAATTCAAGGCGCGAGACAATCTCCTTATTCTCTGAAAGCCTCTTATTCATAGCAAAGATTGTTGCGGTAAAGGATAGAGCGAATACGGCAATAATAATAAAAAACAGGATTATTTGCCTCTTTACGGCCTCTCTTTGTCTCCACTCCTTTACTGGTAAGAGGTTTATTGTTATCATCATAAGGAGTTATCATCCTCCATTCTAAGGGCAAGGCCTGATGCGACAGCGAATTGAGGCCCTATCGCCTTTATATATGCAGGGTCAATCTTACGGTCAAGCTCTATGTTATGAAATGGATTAAAGATATGCGTGTTAATACCAAGGGCATCTTTAAAATATTTATCTATACCTTTTAAAAGCGAAGAGCCTCCGCACAAATACATAGCCTTTATCTCAGAATTAACATCATTATTCGCTTTAAAAAAGTCTATAGCCTTGCTTATTTCACTTATCCATTCCGATAAAATCTCTTCTATTATAGAAGATACCCGCTTAAAAAGCTCTCTATCGTCTGTTCCCTCAATCTTTATCCTTTCTGCGTCTTCATAGTCCATATTGAGGCGTGAAACAATCTCTTTTGTCAGTATGTTACCCCCAATAGACAGGTCCCGTGTTAGCAGCAGCCCATCCTTGCTGACTATATTAAAGATGCTTTTACTCGCACCAAGGTCCAAAAATATATTAATGCCATCCAAGCCGCTATATGTCTTATATGAGGCATTGAAAAGAGAAAAACCATCTACATCTATTACTGCCGGGATAATGTCCACATTTTGAAGTAACTCTGCATAGGCATCAACAATCTCCCGTTTGGCTGCTACTAAATATATCTCAGTCTTTGACTGGCTCTTATCTTTTTTATTTGCATCGGCATCAGGTGAGGTATCTTGTAATTTCTCATTATCATTTTGCCCTTTATTAATCCTTATAGGGCTAAAATCTAAATATACCTCTTCTATTTCAAAAGGCACATAATTTTCTGCCTCAAATATAAGGTTATTTTCTATCTCCTCTATGGTCTCATAAGGGACAGTTATCATTTTAACAATGACTGAATAACCTGATACTGAAGCGGCAGCCTTTTTGAGCCTTGAATGCAAATTATTAAGAATACCCGTTAATATCTTTGCGATTTGAGGACTATCCTTAATTGCCCCATCTACAATAGAGCCTTTTGGCAGCCGCCCCCTGCCTATAAGGTTAAGAAAATATCCTCCCTTTCTTGATGATCGCGCAAATTCTACTACCTTTATAGTATGAGAGCCTATATCAATGCCTATTAAGGGATTTTTAGGGCGTTTTAAAAAAGATAAGATATTCATTTTTCATCATCTTGCCAGAATGCTTAATAATTGTATTGAGGTGAACCCCAATGTCAAGACAAAAAATGGGGTTTTTAAAATGGATTATTAACATGCTCATTATCTCGCTATTCAAAAAATACCCTCTTAAATATCGTATCTACATGCTTCAGGTGATAGTCAAGGGAAAATATCTCTTCTATCTCTTGAGGGGTAACATGCTCTAAGAGGTCAGGGTCGTTTAGTAGATAATCTTTAAAGCCCTTTCCCTCCTTTCCTGTCATATACTGGGCAGTTCCGCCAGAATCTCTCCTTTCTTCCCACACCTTCATTGCATTGCGCTGAACAATAAGATAGGCGTCTTCCCTTGATACCCCCTTTTGAGTAAGGAGCAAAAGCACCTGTTGAGAAAAGATAAGCCCGTTTAACAGCCCGAGGTTCTCTTTCATCCTCTCTGGATACACTATAAGCCTCTCTATAACCCCCTTTAAGCGCGTTAACATAAAGTCTGCCGCTATAAAGGCGTCAGGGCCTATAACCCTCTCAACTGATGAGTGGCTTATGTCTCTTTCATGCCAGAGCGCCACATTTTCAAGGGCGGGAGCCGCATAAGAACGAACAAGCCTTGAAAGCCCTGTGATATTTTCTGTAAGTATTGGATTTCTCTTATGAGGCATTGCAGATGAGCCCTTTTGCCCCTGCCTGAACCACTCCTCTGCCTCAAGCACCTCTGTCCGCTGAAGGTGGCGGACCTCTACTGCAATCTTTTCACAGGAGCTTGCAAGCAGGGCAAGGACGCAAAAGACCTCGGCATATCTATCCCTCTGGATTATTTGAGAACTCGCAGGGGCGGGCGTTAGCCCGAGCCTTTTGCATACATACTCCTCAACCCTTGGGTCAACATTTGCAAATGTCCCGACAGCCCCTGATATCTTGCCATAAGATATGCGCTCCTTTGCTGCAGCAAGCCTCTCCTTATGTCTTTTCATCTCATCATACCAAATGGCGAGCTTTAACCCAAACGTAATAGGCTCAGCATGGATGCCGTGAGAGCGCCCTATCATCACCGTATCCTTGTGCTCAAAGGCACGCCCCTTTATGGCATCCATAAGGAGATTGACATCCTCAATAATCAGCTCCAAGGCCTCCTTAAAGATTACTGCATTGGCGGTATCAAGCATGTCTGAGGATGTAAGGCCCCAGTGCAGATACCTTGCAGCCTCTCCAACATATTCTGATACATTTGTCAAAAAGGCAATAACGTCATGGCGGGTTGTCTCTTCTATCTCCTTTATCCTCTCTATATCAAAATTGGCCTTTTCCCTCAGCGCCTTAGCAGCCTCCTTGGGCACAACCCCAAGCTCTGCCCATGCCTCTAAGGCAAGGCGCTCCACTTCAAGCCATTTACGCAGCTTATTCTCTTCAGACCATATTGCCTTCATCTCATCCCTTGAATATCTGTCAATCATATCCTCTTACCCCTTAACTTATTTACACTTTGAAGACGGTACCTTAAAAGCATAAATTTTTTAAGGCCGTCTAACTATTATGATAAATATTTTCTATGTTACATATCCCCGCTTTATAAGGGAAATCATATCCCTTACTGCCTGATGAAGCCCTACCATAACTGCCCTTGAGATAATAGAGTGTCCAATGCTATATTCTTCTATCTCAGGTATTGTCGTAAGCCTTGCCACATTCCTATAGTTTAACCCATGCCCCACATGGATCCTTAACCCAATCTCTGCGCCAAGGGCTGCTGAATCAACAATGGCCTCAAATTCCCTGTCCTGCGCCTCTTCACCCTTTGCCTCAGCGTATCTTCCAGTATGTATCTCTATGCACTGCGCCCCTGCCTCCTTGGATGCCTCAATCTGTTCCCCTTCAGGGTCGACAAACAGGGTAACAGGCATACCTGCATCATTAAGCGTCATTATTGCCTCTTTTATCTTCTCCTTCTGCCTGAGCACATCAAGCCCTCCCTCAGTAGTTATCTCTTCACGCCTTTCAGGGACAAGGGTAACTATATCAGGGCGGACATCTCTGGCAATGGAGAGCATCTCATCAGTTGCCGCCATCTCAAGCGTAAGCCTTGTAGAGACAATCTGGCGCAGGAGCCTGAGGTCGCGGTCTTGGATATGGCGTCTGTCTTCCCTTAAATGCACTACAATGCCATCTGCCCCTGCAATCTCTACAATTGAGGCGGCGGCAACAGGGTCAGGCTCATCGCCGCCTCTTGCCTGTCTTATAGTTGCGACATGGTCAACATTTACGCAAAGCTCTGCCATAATACCCTCCTTTTTTATTATATTCATAAGCATATTCTCATAATCTTGCTGCATTCTCTCATGCTTTTGGCCAAGCTCATGGTCATGGCCCATCAGGTGAGAAAAGCCGTGTATAAGTAGCTCTAAAAGCCTTGTCTTCACAGAATAGCCTGCCTCAGCCGCCTCCCTTTTTGCAGTATCTATGCTGATTGCAATATCCCCTAATAATGCAGTATCGTAAACAGTCGCCCCTTCTCCCTGACCCCCAAGGCCGAATGAAATGCAGTTTGTGGGCCTATCCCTCCTGAACCACTTTTTATTAAGGTCTCTTATCACGCTGTCACTGCAAATAAGGACGCCAAACCCTAATGCGCGGCAATCTATATGGGAGAAAAACTTATTAAAATGTTCTGTCCTCACCTGCTCACGGTTTAAAAGCGCAAGAAGCCTCTTTCCTGCCCACTCCATATATGCCCTTATGGAGCTATCAATCTCTGCGCCCCTCAAGGATACATATACAGGCATTATACGCCATCTCCTTGCATTGCGTCTTTAGCATCTCTTTCAAACATCTCGTAAGCCTTTACTATCTCCATAACCAATTTATGCCTTACAACATCCATCTTTGAAAAATTCACTATGCTTATGCCCTTTATATCCCTTAATATCCTGACTGCCTGCACAAGGCCGGATTGTTCTTTATTGGGGAGGTCTATCTGGGTAATATCTCCTGTGATTACCGCCTTTGAGCTATAGCCGAGCCGTGTAAGAAACATCTTCATCTGCTCAACTGTTGTATTTTGCGCCTCATCAAGGATTATAAACGCCTCATTCAGGGTGCGTCCCCTCATAAAGGCAAGGGGGGCAACCTCTATTACCCCATGGTCGGTAAGGCGTGAAATCTTGTCAAAAGAGAGCATATCATAGAGGGCATCGTAAAGGGGGCGAAGATATGGGTTTACCTTTTCCGCAAGGTCACCTGGCAAAAAGCCAAGCCTCTCTCCCGCCTCTACAGCAGGCCTTGTGAGTATTATCCTCTGGACATCATGGCTTAATATGGAAGAAATCGCCATTGCCATAGCAAGATAAGTCTTCCCTGTCCCAGCAGGGCCTATGCCGAATACTATATCATTATTCCTTATGGCATCAATATATTGCTTTTGAGTAAGGTTTTTAGGGTAGATGGTGCGCCTGCCGCTCCTTATGGATACGCTGTCCAAGAGCACCTTCTTTAAATTCTCTTTAGGATTCTCTTTTAAGATACGGATAGCGCCCCTTACATCCGAGACATAGGGCGTAAGCCCATCTGACACAAGCCCCGCAAGCCCCTTTATAAGCCTCTCTCCAAGCTCAACGCCTATTTGGTCCCCACAGAGGATAATCTCACACCCAAATAGCCTGCAACTAATGCCAAGGTCATCCTGTATAACCTTTAAATTTGCCTGTCGCTCACCGCTAAGCGCCCTTAGAATGTCATTTGAATGAAGCAATACCCTCTTTTCAACAGCCTTTACCATAATATCGCTCTCAGGGTTGACCCTTGTGCCAAGCTTTTTAAAACGCTCAATACCTCCTTTTTATATTGCTTTAAATAAATAAGAGGTTGAGATTACAAGATTTAGGTTAATTTCTCTGGGCATCCTTGAGTTCCAGTTTAATTTTTTCAACAAGCCCCTTCAACCCAGCATTTAAGATGTTCGTCCATGCCCTTGTGGTAGCGGCTTGAGTATGTAACTTGGTAGAAAATGAAATCTCTTTTCCACCTTCAAAAGCGGGAACGCCACCAGTTATTTTTATTTTAGCCTCAAAATTCAAGCCGAGCGCCCAAAATCCCATAGTAATCCATGACCAAAAACGGTCTATATCTACTTCTACAGGTTTTGCGGAAGCATAATCAGGATCGTTTTTCTCAACTACTCGGTAACCGCTTTCAATAAAAGCCTTGGCAACGGCTTCTTTAACAAGGTCAGATACGGTGCGGTCTTCTGGGAGAAGGATATCTCCTAAGGCCTTCCCAAAGCCGTTTCTTTTTCTGGCCACGGCGCGCGAAGTAATTGCCTTGTCATTAATCTCACCGTTCTTTAACGAAGGGATAGAAGCGTTCCGCGGATTCAATTCAAATATTCTTTTATCGTCAACGCGAACGATTTTTACGGCTTCGCCAGAAGACGCATTCATCGGTACATTCATTCTTACATCAAGAATCCCACGGTTTATCGCGCAACCAGTTATCAATAAAGTTACTCCAATTAAAAAGAGAAAACTGAGAGTTTTTAATTTCATAAAACCTCCTTTTTAATTAATAGCTAAATCCTGCATGGCAAAAAAGACTGAAAAAGGCATTATAAACTAAAATAAAGAGAAATAAAAGGAAGTAAGCCAGAATTTAACTTTGAGAAAAAGGGAAAGCGGCTATTGACAATTTATCTTATAATCCACTACCCATGCAACCCATTATATATGCAATAACCCTTACTTTCTATCTGCTAAAACACAAGACACAGCGTCCTCTGAGCTGCTACCGCTATGTCTGTAAGGCCGTTTGGCAAAAGGCCAAGATATATAGTGGCAATAGCGGCAAAGATAAGCACAATTGCAGTGGGTAACGGTACCGCATAGAAATCAAAGGAGCGCACAGGCTCTTTCATGTAAAGCATATATATTACCCTCAGATAA
>JALWQB010000259.1 GCA_026994795.1 Deltaproteobacteria bacterium | reverse complement strand
CGAATTTCATTCAGAGCATCATGGTCTTGCGCCTTTTTAACCTCAGCTATAGCCTCAACCTTTATTGAATGCAGTTCTTCCTCAATGGCGGACATAATTAACCCTTTAAAGCTAAATTAAAATATCTCACTATATTATATCTAATATCTACAAATATATTCTACTATATCTGATAGCTATAAAATCAAATAACCCATCAAGAAGAGACCTTCTTGACTATTTCTGAGAATGCCTCGCTATCTGTTACGGCAAGGTCAGCCAGAACCTTTCTATTAAGGGCAATGCCTGCCTTTTTAAGGCCATTTATAAACCTATTGTAAGAGACCCCCTCCATCCTGCAAGCTGCATTAATCCTCTGGATCCACAGCCTCCTATAGAGCCTCTTCTTGGCCTTTCTGTCCCTGTATGCGTATGTAAGACCCTTTTCAACAGCCGCCCTTGCTTGTTTATAACACCTTGACCTTGCGCCCCAATAACCTTTCGCAAGTTTAAGAAGCTTCTTTCTGCGCCTCCTTGCCTTAAAACCTCGTTTTACCCTTGGCATATCTTAAAAACCTCCATTTATCTTGTGTTTTTAGGCCTGTATTGCGGCCTTTAATATGGCATCATCCTTTTAATCTGTCTGTCCATCGCCTCGCTTGCACATACGGCCTTCTTTAGGTTTCTCTTTCTTTTTCTTGTCTTATGAGTCAATAAATGGCTCTTGCATGGCCTGAAGTGCATAAATTTCCCTGTTCCTGTCTTTTTAAAGCGTTTTGCTGCCGATCTCTTTGTCTTTATCTTTGGCATAATGAAACTCCTATATCTAATTAATGTGATTATATTATTTTGAGTAAATACCCACTTAAAACACCTTATGACATGGCATTTTTTAGCTTTTCCCTAAAATCATCTATATCCTTTGCCCTTACTGCATATTTATGAAGAGCCTTTAAGACATCTCTTACAGTAATAGACCTTATCTGTTCCATTACTAACGGGGATATAACGCCAAAACGCTCTATTAATACATCTATAACCATCTCTTGGGCATCAGCTACCATTCCCTCTTGTCTGCCTATAGTTATTCCCTCTTGTCTGCCTTCTTGTTTTATTATCTCATAAGCTGCTGACTGTATCATTATATCTCTCCTTCTTTGAATTAATTTTCTGGGTATATCAGGAGAAATAAGACCACCAAATATCGCCATTCCCGTAAGGAGGTCCGCCTTTAAAGCCATTGACTGAGAAGAAGAATATATCTCCTTTTCTGCCTCATCTATAAAAGCATCTCCGCCCTTCATAATGGGAATAAAGGGATAGAGACAACAAATGTTCTTTCTTAGTATGTCTTGAGCATTTATCTCATATAACTTTACAACCCTGTATCTATACTCTACTTCCTCATCTCTATAACAAGTTATAACATCCTTATAAGGTCTAAACAAGATAATTACAGACCTTACGGGAAGCCCTTCTTTTAATATATGTCTGCACCTGCATTCAAGCGTCCTTAAAGGAAGCCAGCTCTTCCAGCATACCTGAAATTCTATAAGAACAAGTATCCTTGCGCCATCATCACACGTTACCCTCAATACATAATCAGAGCGCCTTATTGAGGCAGTCTCCTGCGGCCTATCATCTAAAAGCTCTGATGTCCTTACTGAAATACCGCACAATTCTCTTAATATGGCATCCTTACAGTGTGATATAATTATCTTGGATGTTGTATCATAGTGCATTAAAATTATAACCTTTTTATGATATTGCGCTCTTTAGCCGTCTGCCCCGTCTCTTATTCAGTGATTATTATTATTATCCTCCTATTTCTTTTCCTTCTTCGGCGCCAAGACCATTGTAACAGCCCTTCCTTCAAACTTTGACATCTGCTCAACCGATGCCAGTTCACTCATATCTTCTTTAATCCGCTGTAAAAGCTCAATTCCAAGGTCTGAATGCACAATCTCTCTTCCCCTAAACCTTACAGTTACCTTTACCTTATTGCCCTCTGACAAAAATTTTCTCATCTGCTTTTTCTTGACCTCAAGGTCATGTACGTCTGTCCTCGGACGCATCTTTATCTCTTTGACCTGTATGTAAGACTGCCTTTTTTTCGCCTCCTGCGCCTTTTTGCTCTGCTCATACTTATACTTTCCATAATCCATAATCCTGCACACAGGCGGCTCTGCACGCGGCGCAACCTCCACAAGGTCAAGCCCTATATCCTGCGCCCTGTCAAGGGCATCCCTTAATGGGACAATCCCCACCTGCTTGCCATTTTCGTCAATGAGCCTTACCTCCTTGACCCTGATCGCCTCATTGACCCTGACCCTCTGTGCTTTTGCGATGTTACACCTCCTGATATCCCGTCATAATAATCTATACTTGCCTTTAAAGGCCTTATAAACCATCTTTAGCCTCTATAAAAGGCCTTTCTTCCTCTTCTTTTATCAACTTTATAAATCCATCTATGCTAACTGCCTCATGCTCTTTCCCGTCGCGCGTCCTCGGGCTCACAACCTGAGAATCAACCTCCTTATCGCCAATTATGAGCATATAAGGCACCTTATTTATCTGCGCCTCCCTTATCTTTTTGCCCAGTTTCTCATTCCTGAAATCTGCCTCCGCCCTTATGCCAT
>JALWQB010000258.1 GCA_026994795.1 Deltaproteobacteria bacterium | reverse complement strand
GTAAAGTAATCCTTAACATCTTACTATATTAATAGTCAGGAAAATTGCTTTGTAAAAAGCTACCCACGTCATTCCTCGAAAATTAAGCGGTGGATTTTGGTACACAATTTCAGATTGACGTGCTCAAAGCATTTGGATACCATGTAAACGATAGTTGGGTTCTACAAAAAAAATGTATCCTAACATACTGTAATATTAGACTAAAAGGATAAATGCGACTTTTAATTCCTGAAAGTCAAGTATATCTTGTGGTAAGATAGAAAAGTTTATATGGCGTTTAAATTAAATAGGCTATTAAACCAGAAAAGGGGCTTGACAGCCCCTCTCTGGTCTGGCATATTGCCAAATATGATACCAAACAATACGATTCCAACATACTTTATAACATCAGAGAACGCAAGTCCTTTTTACACTTTTTTTAAATGTCCCTATCTGTGCCCCTGAGAGCTTGTCCATGAGTTTAAGTGTCTTGACTGCCAACACAATATCTTATTACTCTGTCCAGTTTTTGGGGTCCACTATAAGTATAACTTAATAGCATCTTTTAATACCTCAACGACATATTTTATGTCTTTATCATTCAAGGCAGGATACAGGGGCAGGGTCAAAATTTGACTTGATACCATCTGCGCATTTGGCGCGATGTCATGCAATTGTCCATTGCTATAATATTGCTTATAATACTCTTGATAAAATTTATGGTGATGAATGGGTTTATAATGGACATTTACGCCTATCCCCCGCCTTCTCATAAACTGAAACACCTTATCCCTAAGACCATGAGGTAAGACCCTTATAACAAAAAGGTGAAAGCTATTGACCCTATAGGGCAGTTCAACAAGGGGCGCTACCTCATCTATGCCTTTTAATAACTCCCTGTAAAGAGCTGCAAGGTATCGCCTCTTTTCAATCCACTTCCTCAGACGCCTTAGCTGGCTCAGGCCAAGGGCGCACTGGACATCTGACAATCTATAATTCCATCCGAGCATCACCATATTGTAATCATAAGCTTCCCTCTTTTGCCTCTGTCTAAAGTCAATATCAATGCCATGATTTCTGAACATAATGGAGCGCTCATATATATCTTTGTCATTTGTAGCGATTGCCCCTCCCTCACAGGTTGTAATATGTTTTACGGGGTGAAAGCTAAACACAGCGCCCTTTCCAAATGTCCCCATATAGTTGCCCCTATATTGCGCCCCAAGGGCATGGCAGGCGTCAGAGATAAGGTATATGTTGTATTTATTACATATTGTTAAAAGCTCATCATAATCACAGGGCTGGCCTGCATAATCAACAGCAATAACTGCCTTTGTCCTATCTGTAATCTTCCTTTCAACATCCTTTGGGTCAATCAGCAGCGTGTTTGGGTCAATATCGGCAATTATAGGTGTTGCTCCTTGAAACAACACGGCATTTGCAGTGGCAACAAATGTAATGGCAGGGACAATAACCTTATCTCCCCTCTCAATGCTCATTGCGTTTATAAGGGCATGAAGGGATGCTGTGCCGCTTGAGAGTGTTACGGCGTATCGGACGCCACAGAATGAGGCAAGGGCACCTTCAAACTCCTTTACAAGTGGGCCTGTCGTAAGCCATTCGGATCTAAGACACTTTACTACTGCATCTATATCCTCATCTTCTATAATCTGATGACCATAAGGTATAAAAGGCTTAACTTGTTTCATTTCCCGTGAAAAAATGTCTCAGTCGCCTGAGCATACCTCTCCCTTTAGCCCACTAAGGCTACAGCAATAAAGTTACTAATTGCTTACAGTAACCCAATTACTTTAATTATGCTGCTTTTTGCAACAAGCCTGAATCAGAAATGTAACCGTATTCCTTCAACTTCCGTATCCAGCGAGGCGCATTGCGCTTTACCACTAACTTTTCGTAGTCTACCAGTTTGTCGTTATACGGCTCCTTCCGTTTCAAAATTACATATACCGTCTTTATCAATTTGTGACCTACCGCCACTATGGAACGCTTGTGCCCCCGTCTTATCACAAGCCCCTTGTATTGATTTTGAAATTGACTCGTTGTTTTCACCGATGCATTCGCCGCTTCACACATCATTCGCTTTATTACCTTATTACCTCGTCTGGTTCGTCCACTTTTCCGCTTTCCTCCACTCTCATTGTTACCCGGACATAATCCACTCCATGACGCCAAATGAAATTTAGTCTCAAATTTACTACTGAAATCTTATAGTCGCCTCCTTCCAGCTTCTCATAAACAGGCACCCAATATATTGACGTGCTCTCCATAACTACTAATTCTACTCCACTATCATCTAACCACCGCTTTAGTTCTTCAAGCTCACTTTGCATACTCCCAAATTCTCGTGTTTCACTCTTACGCTCTTTATCCTCTTCCCATACAATACTTGCTACTATATTCCCTTTATGGACATCTAACCCGCAAACCTTCTTAAATAATACCTCCATCACATGACCTCCTTAAAAAAATTGAGAAGGCCATGTCTGCCCTGGACAGCTTTAAATTGCTCATTGAGGTGGACCCCAATGTCAAGACAAAAAATGAGGTTTTTTAAGGTGGATCATTAACATGCTCATTATTGCAATATTTAAAATAAACTTCTGCAGGAGTTTTATATCCAAGAGCTTCATGAAGA
>JALWQB010000257.1 GCA_026994795.1 Deltaproteobacteria bacterium | reverse complement strand
CCTGGCTCATTACCTGTCACCTCTTTGATGATAGATTAAATCAATAAAATCTAATTTAACATATTGAAATCATAATATCTATAGCTTTTTTATTTTTTTTAAGTGGTGATTTAGGGTCTTATATATTTATCAGCCCCTATATAAAAAGAACTTCATTGTAAGACAGCAAAAACTATCTTATAATGCCTTATTGAGTATGGTTTATTGTTTTTATAATAGCCTCTTAAACCATCTGAATGATAAAGAGAGGGAATTTGCTGTGAGAAAAGATGAATACTGCAAGATATTAATAAACAAAAAGATTGCTGACAATATCTATCTTATGTCTTTAAGAAATTCACGCATTTCAAAGGAGGCGAGGCCGGGCCAGTTTGTGATGCTTGCATTACATGACCTGAATAGAGCCTCTGACCCCCTTTTAAGACGTCCTTTTTCTATTTGTTATGCAAAAGATGACGTCTTTTATCTCTTATACAGGGTATCAGGCAGGGGCACTGCTATTATGTCAACGCTATCCCCGCATTCTGACATCAAGGTTATAGGGCCGCTTGGAAACTGGTTCAGTCAAGATATCTCATTTCACATACTCGTCGCCGGGGGAATAGGGATTGCTCCGCTGCTTTTTTTAAATGCCCGGCTCAATAAATTGGGACTTTCCAGCGCCCTTTTGTGCGGGGCGCGCTCTAAGGCGGAGCTTATAGGTACGTCTCAAATAAAAGACCTCCTTCAGGCTGACGACATAAGCCCTGACGGCGCTGCTCAATATGTTACTGAAGATGGCTCAAAGGGCCATAAGGGGCTTGTAACTGATTATTTAATGGAATTAATTGAATCAAATTGTCTGCCGCAGCATCCTGATAATAAAATAATTATTCAGGCATGCGGGCCTATGCCTATGATAAGGGCAGTAAGGAGGCTTTTATTGAGGTCAAGGTGGGGGGAAAATATAAGGTTTGAGGCGTCTCTGGAATCAGTTATGGCCTGCGGCATAGGATTGTGCCTCGGCTGCGCAGTTGAGACCAGATATGGGCATATCCATATATGCAAGGACGGGCCTGTTGTTAATGGGAAAAAATTAATATAACCTAAATCCCGTTGCAGGATTTAGCCATTACTAAAGGGCTTAACAAATGGATAATTATAAAAATAATTATAATAATGATAAGATCAAAACTGATTGTAGAGAGAAAAAAGGGGATAATGCCATATCTAATGAGAAAGAATGCGAGAAAAATAACTTATTATCAACCCAAATAGGCCCTATATCCCTTCCAAATCCTGTTATATTGGCCTCTGGCACATGCGGATACGGCCTTGAGCTTATAGACCTTATAGACATCTCTTCTATTGGCGCTATTGCGGTTAAGGGTCTTAGCCTGCTTCCAAGGGTTGGCAATCCCCCGCCTCGCATAATAGAGACGCCTTGCGGCCTATTAAATGCTATTGGACTTGAGAATGTAGGCATAGATGATTTTTTAAAGAGATTGCTCCCAATAATTTCAAGCTACACATCAAGGATAATAATAAACATACTTGGAGACACAGCGCTTGACTATGCAAGGCTTGCCAAGATTATAGAGGAGAACAGAGATGACGCCATAATAGGGATTGAGGTCAATATAAGCTGTCCCAATGTAAAGGAGGGCGGTATAGCATTTGGCAGGTCTTCAAAAGGGGCGAGGGAGGTAACAGGGGCGGTAAGGGGGGAGACAGGGCTACCTTTGATTGTAAAATTAAGCCCAAATGTCGCTGATATTGTAGAGATTGCCTCTTCCGTTCAGGAGGCAGGCGCTGATGCGGTAAGCCTTATAAATACTGTATTAGGTATGGCGATAGACATTAGAAAGAGGCGTTCAAGGCTTTCAAATATCTTTGGCGGCCTTTCAGGGCCATGCATAAGGCCAATTGCCCTCAGAATGGTATGGGAAGTTACTCACTCGCTGTCCATTCCAGTGATTGGAGTCGGCGGAATAACATCCTGGAGGGATGCAGTTGAATTTTTTATGGCAGGGGCATCTGCCGTTCAGGTCGGCACCGCAACGCTCATTGAGCCTGATACAGGCATTCAGATAATAAAAGGGCTTGAGAGGTTTATGATAAAAGAGGGCTATAACTCAGTAAAGGATATGAAGATTTGAATATCCCCAATCTGCTTACAATAATACGCATATTGCTTACCCCTGTATTCGTCATATTAATGCTTCAGGGCAGATGCTTCTTTGCACTGCTTATATTTACCATTGCCGGGCTTACTGATGCCCTTGACGGGCTGATGGCAAGGCTCTTTAATCAAAACACGCCCATTGGAAAGGTGCTTGACCCTATAGCAGACAAGGCGCTTCTTTCAACTGCATATATAATCACGGCATATTTACATATTATACCGTCTTGGCTCTCAGTTGTGGTGATCAGCAGAGATATAATTATACTTGCTGGAGTGCTTATCTTATTTATCTTCAGAAGCGGCGTTGATATAAAGCCGACACCCCTCAGCAAGTGGACTACATTTATTCAGCTCATTACTATCTTTATCGCCTTATTAAATAAAAATTATGTTATCTTAAAAGAGCCCTACCTTCTTTTTATAACCGCTGGCGTTATTACTGTCGCCTCTGGCCTTCAATATATTCAAAAAGGAATAACTATTTTTAATTCATAAATCGCCTATATAATAAGAGCCCGCAATTGCATAATTGAGTAGATCGACCAAGGGTCACTTGCCGACAATCCGCAAGGACAAAGCCCGTTGCGGATTGGCAGTCAAGTGTACCCGCTTGTTCGGCTTTCTATTTCTTTCTATCCTTCCAATAATCTGGGACGGCGAAGATGCATGATTGCTAAAATGAATATTTCGCTTTCTTCTATTGTATACAAAACCCCATATGGATAACGATTCACCAAACGCCGCCTAACTTCACCTTCAATTACTGCCCATGCCTTTGAAAATTTCACTATACGCTGAATAGCTGCATAGACCTGCAAAGTCATATCCAAGCCCTGATTCTATGTCTTCATAATAGTCAATAGCTTTATTAAGTTCTTCTATGGCCTCAGGATGAAAAGAAAAGCTCATTTTTCATATTTATTCCATATCTTTTCAAATACTTCTTTCCCTGATACTGGTCTCACTGTTCCTCCTCTCAACTCTGCCACTCTTCGTTTTGCAATAAGAGCCCATTTTTGATCAATTATAGATTTCGGCTGATTCAAACTTTTAAGTAAAGTATCAATTACCAAAGCCCGTTCTTCCAGTGGCAAAGAAATTACTTCATCAATTAATTGCTTTGTATTCATTTTATCACCATATTATTATTTTTGCCGACATAGTCTATTAGAAGACAGTTATATAATCAGTAAAATTGAATAAATAAGCTTCACTATCCATAGTGGATCGATTCCTAAAGAGCATATCATTTTTATGGTAATGACTTTAACTCAATATTTCTATTTAAACGAATGAGTAGGGGCACGTTGCAACGTGCCCCTGCCTGCTCATAATCTATTTACATTAACTTACATTTTTTTAAAATAGTTTAAAAATACCTCATCTTCAGGGGCGGGTCTGGCAAAATAATATCCTTGAAACACCATATCGCCGCGCGGCGCAAGGAAATCTACCTGCTCTTTAGTCTCAACGCCCTCTACAACCAGATCAAATCCAAAGTTTTCAGCAATGTCTATAATAGTATCAACAATGGCAATATCCTTTTTATCATTGGGGAGTTCTTTAACAAATGCCCTGTCTATCTTTAACTCTCTAAGGGGTAGCTGTTTTAAATAAAGCAATGATGAATAGCCTGTGCCAAAGTCATCAACTGAAAAGCTGAACCCCATGTCTATAAGCCTTTCCATCTTGTTTATTGTATTCTGGACATCTTTTATAAACATCCCTTCTGTAACCTCAAGGGTCAATCTCTCAGGTGCAATCTTTGTCTCTTCTAAAATATATTCCAGAAAACCAGTAAATCCTTTCTCTTGAAACTGCTGAGGGCTGACGTTGACAGAGAGAGAAAAGTTGTTATCTGTTCGGGCAATAAATTTACATGCCTTTTCAATCATAATCTTGCCAAGCTGGCCTATAAGATTTTTTTCTTCAGTAATAGGTATGAATATCGCAGGGGAGATAAGCCCCCTCTCAGGGTGCCTCCAGCGACAGAGCGCCTCTGCTGAAACCACCCTTCCATCAGCGGTAAATTGAGGCTGAAGAAACATAAGAAACTCTTTCTTTTTTAATGCCTTTTCAATATCTCTTTCTAACTCGAATTTTTCTTTAAGTTCCTTTTCCGCCTCAGAATCATGTATTACTGTTATATTCCCTCCTGCCTTTTTTGCCCGTTTGAGGGCCAATTCCGCCCTCCTTACATACTCATTTGGCTCTTTTTTATCATCATCATAAGATATTATTGTCCCGCCTATGCTTACAGTTAAAAAAATCTCCTCTCCAGAGATGATAAATGGAGCTTTAAAGGCATTATGGATCTTATTGGCAACCGCCAGGGATATTCTTTTAAATTCCTCAAAATTTTTACCCTTAAGCGGGAAAAGAAGCGCAAATTCATCTGATGTCCTGCGGGCAGTAAATATCTCATCTTTAAAGCAATGCCTGAGCCTCCCCCCTGCTGCGTTTAATAAGCAATCTCCGTCTTCTATCCCGTAAAACTGATTAATTACCTTAAAGTTATCAAGATTTATAAACAAAAGTATATATGGCGTATCAGTCCTGCAGATATTTTCTATCTGTTCCAACAGATAGATATGATTGGGAAGCCCTGTCGTTCGATCAAAGCGGGCAATAAAATTATTGAGCCTCTTTGCCTTTTTTAAGGCATTAGAAAGGCGCTGAGTAAGCTCTACTATGCGCCTTCCCGCCCCAAGCCTCACCTTCAGCTCTTCCATGTTAAATGGCTTTACAATATAGTCGTCAGCGCCTGCCTTAATTGCCTTTACCACATCTTCCTTAGCGTTTTTGGCTGTGAGCAGGATTAAATAGTGAGGTATGCCGCCCTCTTTATGCTTATCGGCATGAAGCGCCCTGACAACCTCAAACCCTGTCATCTCAGGCATTATCCAGTCTAAAAGGGCTATTTGAGGGCTATCAGGACTTGTAAGGATTTTATAGGCATCTTTTCCATTTGTTACATATATTGGGTCAAAATTCCATGTTGAAATCTGTTTTTTTAATAAAATTCCAGAGATCTGGTCATCATCAGCTATTAAAATCTTCATATTTAATCCCCCAATCCCATCTAAAATAAAGGCAATCTGCCGCCAATCTATATAAAAGGGGCGCAGTATTTATATAATATATAAAAAATTGTAAAAAACAATAATAATTATTTTTATCTTCTGCGTTTAAAAAGCCTTTCTAATTCCTCTCTCGTAAAAGATATAAATATCGGCCTTCCGTGAGGGCAATGGGATATGCCCTTAGAGGTAATATCATCTATTAATGTTATAATCTCAAGAGGATTCAGCTTGTCGCCAGCCTTTATCGCCTCACTGCATGCAGTCTTTGCGATTATGTCATAAGTAAATTTTTCAATGGAATCTTCAGATAAAAAAGAAGCGTCCTTAATGGCTGAAAATATAATCTGTCTTATAGACCTTTCTGTTGCCCTGAGTCTTGCTATTAATGCCGGAGCCTCCCTTACAATTATTGATGATGCCCCAAAAATATCGCAAGCAAACCCCAAACGTTGAAGGCCTGAACGGACAAGCTCAAAGTTTTCAAGCTCATAAGGCGAACAGTCTATCACGACGGGGAATGAAAGGGCTTGAGAAACCATTTTTTTATTCTGTCGCAGCTCATTAATTAAATGTTTAAAAATTAATGCTTCATGCGCTGCATGCTGGTCAATTAAAATAAGCTCATCAGCCTTTCTTGCTATAATAAACGTGTCAAATACCGTCCCCAATGGCTCTATTCCATAATTGGTCAGGCTGTCTCTATCATGTATTTTTTCATTCATATCATCCGCCGCATCCATTCCTGTCTGCCTATCATATATCTTTTCACCTTCTTCCTCATCAGCCTCCATCTCTTTATATAATTCCTGAGCCCCGTATATTGCTTGACCGCCGCCGTATGGGCATTGTTGAGCTGCATTTAATGTATTTTCTATATCAGGATATTTACTCGCCCATGCATTGTCATCACTTTTTATGTCGCTTTTTTCAATTCCAGCGCCGTTTACTATAGACGGCATCGTCCTTTCAAGGGCATCTTTTATTGCGGCATAAGTCAGCTTAAATATCCGGTCAGGGCGTCTAAACCTTACCTCCTGCTTAGCGGGATGACAGTTTACATCTACGCTATCATAAGGAACTTTCAGGAATATAACCCCTTCTAACATCTCATTTGTCATCAATATGCCTTTTACAGCATCTTTTATTGCCCTTATGATGATATTTGAACTAAAAGGACGATTATTTATAAAAAAATACAGTCTCTTTGTCTTTTTTTTAGCCTTTTGAGCGCCATGTAATATGCCGCCGTAAAGCCTCATTCCATAAGCAGAAAAATCAACGGGGACGATAACGCCACCATCCGTATCATTATTGTTAATAAGTGGCTCTATGCGCGAGATAAGGTCATTTCGCGGCCATGCCTCAAACAACGTCTTTTTTCCGCTGAGAAGGGAAAATCTTACATTATTAAATGCAACGCTATAAAGCCTTATTACCCTGTTTATATGAGATGTCTCAACAGATGGAGACCTTAAAAATCGTCTCCTTGCAGGCGTCTTTAAAAATATGTCCCTTACTTCAACTGCTGTGCCCTGAGTCATGGCGCATGGTCTTATAACCCTGTCCTTTCCATAAGCTATCAATAATTCCCATGCCTCATCAGAGCCTTTTGCGCAGGACCTTATCTTCATCTCGCTCACTGAGGCAATGCTTGGAAGCGCCTCTCCGCGAAAGCCAAGCGTAGTTATTGCGTCAAGGTCATAAGGGGTTAAAACCTTGCTTGTGGCATGGCTCTCTACGCAAAGCTCTAAGTCGCTTCTCCCCATACCGCATCCGTTGTCCATAACCTTAATAAGGGAGCGCCCTCCATCAGTTATCTCAACATCTATAGCATCTGCCCCGGCGTCCAATGAATTTTCAATAAGTTCCTTTACAACAGAAGACGGCCTCTCTACTACCTCGCCTGCCGCAATCTGATTTGCGATATGAGAAGGGAGTATATGGATATTCATCGCGTTATTCATACAGTTTATTACGCCCTCATTTCTCTATTGTATTCTCTTTATCTTAATTTAATATTGAATGACCATAAAATTGACCGGTAAAATTGCTCAGACAATAAATACGATATTGTCTTATGCAAAAAATACAAGCGTTATTTATACGCTAAAGGGGCATATAATTGAGCAAAGAAAGCGCTGTTATCCATCTATATCCAACGCACCCAAGAGTTGCTGTATCGGGGATTGTGGTTAAGGGCAGAGAGATTTTGATGGTTAAACGGGCAAATCCGCCTGCAAAAGATACCTGGGCGCCGCCTGGGGGCAGCGTTAAATTAGGAGAAACCATATTTGATGCAGTAAAAAGGGAGGTTATGGAAGAGACAGGGGTTGAAGTCGGGCCTGTAAGGACAATAACCCATGTAGATGCCATTTATCTTGATAAAAAAGGGGCTGTTCAATATCATTATGTAATACTCTATGTAGAGGCAAGATATATTGACGGAACACCAAGGGCGATGGATGACGCAAAAAAGGCATGCTGGATGCCTCTGGAGGTTGTAGAGGGGATAGAGGCTGCAGGGGCCGCCTGCCCTGCTGAAAAGATAAAGATAGAAAGCGAAACATTAAAAATTATAAAAGAAAAGATATTAAACAGGCATTAAAATGGCCTTTGGCCTGTCAACAGCAAAAATCCTTCATGAGCCATCTGGCTTATGGCGAAAAAGGCGGCAAGATAAAAAATCCACAGGACAATGCCCCTTTTTGATGCCTCATATCTAAACATCTTTTTGGTAAGGCCGACAAAGATAAACACCATAGCCACCCCATAAAGGTAATAGACCATTATCCAGCGAAGGCTTATAATGACCGCCTCCCTTAGTTCGCCTCCCCTTATGGAAAACAAGATTGTAAGCGCAATACACAGTAAAATGGCCTTATAGTCTTTTTTTTGAAGGCCAATGCCATCCAATAGCCCTTTATTGATTGGATGTTCCTTCTCATCTGACTCTTTATTGCCTGATATAACCTGCATGAATACAAATTAACTTTCAATCAGTAATTTTCAATAGAAAATATCTATCAGGATTTAGCTCACACCCAACTATAGCTGACCCCAAAAACTAAACATAATAATGCGGACAGCTTTATTTGTTGACAACAGGGGCTTTATCGTGAGGCGTTAGGAACACTCATCTTGCCAAATAGCTGAAAGGGATTGACAGGAATGGTATAATAAGTAGAATATCAAGTGGGATTGGCGATTTTACCCAATTTTCTTTTTAGTAAGTAATATAGGACAGAAAAGGAGAGGATGGGGCATGAAATGCTCTCAATTATTTTTACCCACCCTAAAAAATATTCCCTCAGAGGCAGAGATAGCGTCTCACAGGCTTATGTTAAGGGCTGGTATGATAAGACGTCTTGCATCAGGTCTTTATACATATCTTCCCCTTGGGCTGCGCGCCCTGAGAAAGGTGGAGGCAATAGTAAGGGAAGAGATGGTAAATGCAGGGGCTCAGGAGATTATGATGCCCATTGTGCAGCCTGCGGAGCTATGGCAAGAATCAGGGCGCTGGGACAGATACGGAAGGGAGTTATTGAGGATTAAGGACAGACATGACAGAGCATTTTGCCTTGGCCCAACCCATGAAGAGGTAATTACTGACCTTGTAAGGAGAGAGGTGCGTTCATACAGGGATATGCCCTTGAACCTGTTTCAGATACATACCAAGTTCAGAGATGAGATCCGCCCGCGCTTTGGCCTTATGCGCGCAAGGGAATTTGTGATGAAAGACGCCTACAGCTTTGATGTGGATGAAGAGGCGCTGGATAGGCAGTACTGGAATATGTATAATGCATATATGAGGATATTTGAGCGGTGCGGCCTTGAATTTAAGGCTGTAAAGGCTGATACGGGCGCTATTGGAGGCGATGTATCGCATGAATTTATGGTAATTGCCGATACGGGAGAAGATACTGTTTGCTCATGCCTATCATGTAGCTGGGCAGCGAATATAGAGCTTGCTGAGGTAAGAAATAGTGAAATAAGCGGGCAAGGGGCTCAGGATAACAGCCAGTTAAAAGAGCTTAAAAAGGTATCAACTCCAGATGTCAAGACCATTGAGGATGTGGCTAAATTTCTATGCGTTGATACAAAACGCCTTGTAAAATCCATACTTTTCTCCACATCTTCTGGAGAGCACGCCTTGGCGATGGTAAGGGGAGACCATGAGGTCAATGAGGTGAAGCTTAAAAGGGCCATTGGCTGTGATGATATATTTATGGCGGATGAAAATGTTGTATTGTCAGTAACTGGCGCTGATGTAGGCTTTGCCGGGCCAGTAGGCCTTAAAGAAAGCGTAAGGATATTTGCAGACAACAGCATAAGGGGCGTTAAAGATTTTATTACTGGCGCAAATGAAAAAGACGCCCATCTATTAAATGTGAACTGGCAGAGGGACATTGACCTTTCCATGGTTACATTCGCTGACATAAGAAATATTACGGACCATGACCTGTGTCCTGAATGCGGGGGCAGAATTGAGCTTAAAAAAGGCATAGAAGTAGGCCATGTATTTAAGCTCGGCACAAAGTATAGCGAGGCTCTTGGGGCCGCATATCTTGATAAAGACGGGAAGGAAAGGCCGATTATCATGGGTTGTTATGGAATAGGGGTGTCAAGAGTTGTTCAAGCAGCAATAGAACAAAATAATGACAAAAATGGTATAATTTTCCCCACTCCTATAGCGCCTTTTGAACTTATTATCACTGTAATAAATACAAAAGATAAGGTATTGCTTTTGGCTGCGAAAGAGATATACGATATTGCAGAACAGTCAAATATAGATTGCCTATTAGATGATAGAAATATAAGGGCAGGGGCAAAGTTTAAGGATGCAGACCTTATTGGCATACCTGTAAGGATAACTGTTGGAAAGAGGCTTAAAGATAGTGGAGAGGTTGAGGTGTTTTTCAGGCGTAATGGCGCAGTAAAGATGGTATCATTTGATGATATTAAAGAGAATTTATTGAGAATTATCAGTTTTTCTGATTAGAACCGATTCTGTTGGCAGACGGCAGCGCCATTCATAAAAGCGGGCGAGACAAAACAAAATGAATTATTTCATTGGATTAGCTAAATACAAATGACTTTTCTCTAAACCTTATAAGAACTATTGGATCGATTCCTAAAGAGCATATCATTTTTATGGTAATGACTTTAACTCAATATTTCTATTTAAAAACGGATGAGTAGGGGCACGTTGCAACGTGCCC
>JALWQB010000256.1 GCA_026994795.1 Deltaproteobacteria bacterium | reverse complement strand
CAACAACTATTCAGCCTATTGTCTTGAAGTCCCAGGGTGTATAGCTACAGGGGCAACTAAGAATGATGCCTATAGGAACATGATTGATGCCCTTAACTTCCACATGAAAGGCGTTAAGGGGGAAGAAGAAAGAGGACATTAAAAGAGAGGTCAATGCCATGCAACAGTTAGCTATAGACAAGTCAAGAATACGGATGACCCCAGAGGGCGAGGTTGTTGTGCCTTTTGAGGTATGGGAACATGTCTTGAAGATAGCAGAGGAGGCGGAAGGATGGCGGGAGACGACATATCTTTTGCAATCTGAGGCCATGAGGAAGAGGCTTATGGAGGCCAGAAAAGACAACTCTGCCTTAACCCTTGAGGAAGTCCGTGAAAGACTTGGCATTTGATATAAGGGCATTTGAAGACCTTGCATGGTGGGTTAAGCAGGACAGGAAAAAGGCAACTAAAATTCTAAAGCTCATCCAAGAGGTCTTGAGAAACCCATTTCATGCGTAATCCAATGCAAAGTGGCCACTGAATCCGATTTAAAGTGGCCGCCGATTCCGATGAATATGGCCACTGATTTGGGTCTTAGAAGTAAAGACAGTGGAAATATTGCACAAGGGAGAGCGGGTAGCAAGCCATTTAAGGGACGATACCCCCGGTCGCTACACCACCTGTTTTACGCATATGCCCTTAAACCATAAGAGACGGAGGAGAAGTGGAGGCCTGAACGTTTCATCAGATGGGCAGGCACAATCGGGCCTAATACCAAGATAGTCATAAGCATGGTGTTAGGGCGTATCAGGCACCCGGAGCAGGGCTATGGCCAGTATGGGGATATTGAAAAGTAGGGACCAGTACGGCAAGGAGAGGCTTGAGAAAGCCTGTGCCATATTTTTTTCTTTCCGCTAAAGTCAACTTTCGTTTTTTATAGGCAAACCCCTCCATAAGGGGAGGGGAAGTCATCAATTCCTCTCATAACCTTCTTTCACCTTTTTACCCATTACAACCCCAAGTTCTCTACAGTCTTTAAGGGCGTTATGGTCTGGGACATACTTGACCTTTATCCCCTCATGCACAATCTCAAATTTCATCTCTTCCATTGCCCTGTTAAGGAGCTTTACGCATTCTCCGCTCCAGCCATAAGAGCCAAAGGCAGCTCCATACTTATTGGTTGGTCTCAGTCCCTTTATATACATCAAAAATCCTGCCATCCTTGGCAACAGGCCATTATTCAGGGTAGGAGAGCCAAGGCATATACCTTTTGCATCAAGCACATCTGCCATAACATCGCTTCTGTGATTTACTGAAAGGTCAATCAACTTTACGCTAACGCCTTGAGATTCAATGCCATCTGCCACTGCCTTCGCCATCATCTCAGTGCTGTGCCACATGGTGTCGTATATTACAAGCGCCTTGTTTTTGCCCCTGTGATGTCCCCAGTCTTCATAAGCCTTGATAATCTTCATCGGGTCTTTTCGCCAGATGATGCCGTGATCAGGCGCTATCATGTCAATTTTAAGCCCCATATCCTGAACAGATTGAAGCAGTTTTCTCACCTGCGGTGAGTAAAGCGTAATTATATTGGCATAATACTTTTGCGCCTGATACATCAATACCGTCTCGTTCACCTCATCATCAAAGCGTTCACTTGTCGCAAGATGCTGGCCAAAGGCATCGCTTGATATAAGAAGCGCCTCCTCTGGGATATAAGAAAACATGCTGTCAGGCCAGTGCAGCATCCTTGTCTCTATAAACTGGATAGAGCGCCTGCCGCAAGAGATAGAATCCCCAGTTTTCACTACATGATATGGCCAGTCTTCCCTGTGAAAGTGAGCTATGAGATTCTTCTTGCCCATCTGAGAGCAGATTATCTTTTCAGGCTTTATTATATCAACAATTTCTGGAAGCGCCCCGCTGTGGTCCATCTCAACATGATTGATTACTATATAATCAATCTTTTCTGGCGAGATAACGGAACGGATACGATGCATTAGGTCAGATTTAAAATCACCCTTAACCGTGTCAAATAACACAACCTTTTCATCAAGCATCAAGTAGGCGTTATAAGTGGAGCCTTCATAGGTAGAATAGCCATGAAAGTCCCTTACGCCCCAGTCTATTGCGCCAACCCAGTAAATATCCTTTTTTATCTCATAGGTCTGCATATTGCTCCTCCTTTAATCATCAGTGGCAGAAAACTGCTCCTTTGATGCGCCGCATATAGGGCAAGTCCATCCGTCTGGCAGGTCTTCAAATCTTGTCCCTGCAGCTATATCATTTGCATCATCGCCCTGTTGCGGGTCATATATCCAGCCACATACTGAGCACTTATACTTTTGCATCTTTGTCTTTCCTCCTTAGTCAATCTTAATCTTTAGAAGAAGATTAATTCTCTTGCGGTATAGGTATTGGCATCGCCCGCTGAGAAAGCTCTCTGTCAAGCATAAACAGCCCCCCATGCGTCTCTTCTGCAAGGCGCATCTTTTCCGCAACCTGAGATGCGCTTGCCTCCTCTTCAACCTGCTCAGATATAAACCACTGTAAGAATATCTGGGTTGCGTGGTCTTTTTCCTCAATGGCAAGCTCCATCAGGTTGTTGATAAGGGAAGTAACATACTTCTCATGCTCCAGCGCGTGTTCAAACGCCTTTAGCGGAGAATCCCACTCAGATGGCGGGGCGTCTATTGTCTTCATTATTGCCCTGCCGCCCCTTTCATGGATAAAGTGATAAAACTTCATTGCGTGAACCATCTCTTCCTGCGCCTGAGCCTTCATCCAGTGTGAACAGCCCTCAAGCCCTTTAGCTTCAAAATACGATGCCATTGAAAGGTAGAGATATGAAGAATACATCTCTGCAATCATTTGATTATTTAATGCCTCTTTAATCTTTTCCGTCATCATTATTCTGCCCTCCAAAGCCCATGAAGATTACAATATGCCCTTGCTGATACGTTATTACCTTTAACAGAGAATATGGCCTCTGGCAAATCCCCCGGGTTAAGAAACGCTATATAGGATGAGTTATCCGCAATAAGCTCAATCCATTGAATAAAATGCCTTTCTTCCATTGGATGAGCAACGCTTCCAACTGTTACCTTATAGCCATTTTCTGTCTTTTCTACAACAGGGACATGCTTTTCCTGAGAGGCGTCAACAGTATTTTCCGTTAAAAGCTCCATTGGCTCGCCACAACATACCAGCTTGCCTGCACCACCCCTTAATACTTCAACAATATTATCACACTTTGAACACTTATAAACTTCTCTTCTCTCTGCCATGATATTTCTCCTTTTTATGGATTTTTATTTATAATTAATCTTATTTTCTTAAAGCTATTTTTTTATTACCACTTGCATAGACGCAGAGTTTACAAGCATTGGCGCATATTCATCTTCTGGAAGCCCCAAAAATTTTCCCACGGATGAGGGCACCTGACTATAAAGAAGATTTGCCTTTATAGTAAGCTCTCCCTCTGAGATATCTTCAGGTATTTCAAATGAATATGTCTCAATCTTTGTCTCTCTCGGGCCAATCCTGTAATCAACCCTTGTATTGTCCTTTGTAAACCACTGACATATTGTCATCCTGCCTTTTGGGTCAAAAAACGGCTTTCTAAATATCCTTGAGCCTTTTGGCACATCACCATCTCTTTTTACGCCCTTAAATCCCTTTACGCCCATAATCTCTCCCATTGCCTGATAGGAAATGGCATCAGGGTCAGCTATAGTAAATTTTTCGCCCTTAAATCCCTTTGGGGATACATTGAGGATATATGACTTTCCGTTTTTGTCTATTGCCCATACCTCAAGCCATAGCATCCTCTCTTCAGATGAGCCGCTTGGTATCATGTGGCCGGCCTTTCCATTAAATAATACGGCCTTTATTGTCAGGGTATCCTTTGGGGAAAAGGTTGTCTTTTCTGCATATATAGACAGATCCACCGCGCCCTTAACCTTTGTGGGTGAGTGAGAGCCATGGAATACATGGTGGGCAATATCATCCCTTGTATTGCCCATAGATGCGCTTTTACCCCTTGAATAGTGCATATGACAATCCTGACACCTTACCCCTTCCTTTGCATAAGGACCGTTTTTCCACTCCCTGTAAGTAGATTTTACCCATGCCCCATAAGGGGATTGCTCATCATGGCATGTCGCGCAGAATTCGGGAGTAGTTATAAATTTTGAATATGCAGTGTCATGCATTGGGCTTTCAGCATCCTTTCTATTGCCATATTTAACTGTCCCTGGCTTAATAATGAAGCTGAAATTAAAAGGCTCTTTCTGGGTTGAGCCTGTTATATAATGGCATATCTCACAGCTTACCCCTTCATTTGCCCTTGTGTTTTTATTAACAGGGCTTGGGGGGATATCGCCTGTAAGGAATGCCAGCGGGCTATGACATCCGATACATCCTGCCTTTACCCCTGCTACCTTCTTTAACTGGCCTGAATGCTCTAAGGCGAGTTTAAAATACTCTGTCTCATCCCATGAATGGGTAAAAGACCTTGCCATCATGCTCTCTTTCCATTCCTCATATATCCCCTTATGACAACCCTTACAGGTTTTAGGGCTTTTAAATTGGCTTTGCTTGAACTTTCCCATCTCAGCCGCGTTTAAGCCTGATGGAAATGATATTGTAACCAGCGATAATGATAATAATATCACTATACAAGATAATATTATAAAATTTATGTGCCTGTTATCTTTTACATTGGGGCTCCTCATTTTTATCTCCTCCTCTCTTTATTAAGGACTGAGTGCTGAGTGCTGAGTGCTGAGGACTGAGTGCTGAGTGCTGAGTGCTGAGGACTGAGTGTCTTAACAGCAAGTTTGAAATTTGAAGGAGTTAATCCCGAAAAGATATTTTACCAGATCGTTTTACCAGATAGAAGGGAAAAAAATCAGGCATTCACTCCTTTCAACTCAGTCCTCAGTCCTCATCACTCAGTCCTTTCAACTCAGTCCTCATCACTCAGTCCTTTTAACTCAGTCCTCAGTCCTCATCACTCAGTCCTAAATTATTATCCATGCTTTTTAAGATATTCAGCAACTCCTTCTGGGGTTGGCTTCATGGCCTCTTCGCCTGGCCTCCAGTTTGCCGGGCATACCTCCCCATGCGCCTCATGGAACTGTAATGCCTCAAGTATCCTCAATGCCTCATCCACGCTTCTTCCAAGAGGAAGGTCATTTACAAGCTGGTGCCGAATTATCCCCTCTTTGTCTATGAGGAACAGTCCCCTTAACGCAATTCCCATATCTTCAAGGAGAACGCCGTAAGAAAGGCTTATCTTTTTTGAAAGGTCTGCGACAAGAGGGTACTGAATGTTGCCTATGCCCCCTTCATTAACAGGCGTATTTTTCCATGCAAGGTGCGTAAAATGCGAGTCTATTGATACGCCTATGACCTCACAGTTTTTATCCTTAAACTCTTGAAGTCGTTTGTCAAAGGCCAGAATTTCAGAAGGGCATACAAACGTAAAGTCAAGCGGATAGAAAAATAGGCAGACATATTTACCCTTATAAGATGAGAGAGTAAAATCTTCTTTAAAGGTGTTGTCAGGCATTACTGCAGTGGCAGTAAAATCAGGTGCTGGTTTAGTTACTAAGTTGCACATAGTATAAAATCCTCCTTTTATTTGTAGTATTTTAGTTAGTTATCATCTATATAACATCAAAATAGCCTCTTGGATGGGCGCAGGCGGGGCATTTTTCTGGAGGCTCTTTTCCTTCATAGGTAAAGCCGCAATTCTGACAGCGCCACCTTACGGGCTCTTCTTTTTTGAATACCGTGCCGTTTTCAATGTCTTCTATCATGGCCTTATAGCGCTCTTCATGATATTTTTCAGCTACGGCGATTGCGTCAAGACAAACCGCTATCTCTTCAAACCCCTCTTCTCGTGCCGTATTTGCAAACTCAGGATACATTGAAGTATGTTCATAGTTCTCTCCTTCTGCTGCCGCCTTTAGATTGTCAAGCGTATTGCCGATTCTTCCAGCAGGAAAAGATGCCTTTACCTCAACCTCTCCACCTTCAAGGAACTTAAATAACCTTTTGGCATGTTCTTTTTCTTGAAGGGCAGTCTCTTCAAATATTTTGGCAATCTTTACATAGCCCTCTTTTTTGGCCTGTTTTGCAAAATAATCATACCTATTTCTTGCCTGCGATTCGCCACAAAAGGCTGTTAATAAGTTTTTTTCAGTCTTTGTCCCTTTTAAGCTCTTCATATATCTTTCTCCCTTATTTTTTTACCCATTAAGGGCATTTTTACCATTTTCAGTAATTACATATTTACACCGAGCAGGGCTTTCTACATAGCCCTTCGTCTTAAGGCTTCTAAGCCTGCAGCTCACTTGCTGGCCTGTAAGACCGGTCATCTCTGCAAGATCCTTTGAGGCCATAGGGGCATCCGAGCTATTTAATGCCTCTAAGACCTTCTTTTGCTCTTCTGTAAGGCCCGTGGTACAGCCTCCCTTTTTAGTCTTACAGCATCCCATATATACACCTCCTAAGTAAGTTTAATAAATTTATAGTATTTTATAACTAATTGTTATTTAATTTTCTTCTATTTCTATATAACAGTCAGGGCATAATCCCTCAAATTCAAATTTATATCCCAATATCCTAAAACCACATGCATCAACCTTAGAAAGGTCAATATCAACCTCAATCTTCTCCTTTATATCACTATCATATATCTCTACATCAGCAATCTTGCCGCACACATTACACCTTATATGGTAATGGGGCATGGGGTTGCCATCAAAACGCCTTTGCCTGCCGCCAAGCTCTATTCGCTGTATATGTCCATTGTCAGCCAATATGTCCAAATTCCTATAAACAGTTGCCAGACTTATCCTTGGAAGCCTCTTTTTTATTATGCTATACAGTTCGTCAGCAGTTGGGTGGCTCTTTAATTGCCTTAACTCCTCAAGTATTATCTCCCTCTGATGGGTCATCCTGACAATTTGTTTTTTAGCCATATAATATACACCATTATTAAGAAATATTCTTAATAGAGAAAAGTAATATTTTTCAGAAAATATGTCAAGCATTAAAATCAAAAAAAGTCATCGCTGTTTATGTAGCCTTCTTCCCAATACAATATTTTAAACCTCTTTTTGTTTATCCATTGCCAGTATATCCTGTATTCTTTATTTAAGAGCCTCATTTTTAAAAGCCATGTCTTTGAATAACCCTCTGTTGCTGTAACCGTCTGCTGTGAAAAGAATTCTTTTACAGGCGTCGGGGCAAGGTCAATATTAACCGTTTTTTGGTCATTATATATTGTAAATATATCTCTGAGTCCACCTTGCCATATTATATTATTGTCTTTTCCTGTTATAGGGCCGAAAAATAATTTTTTATTGACTCCTCTTATGAGTAAAAGCTCGTTTAATGTAGTAATTTTTTGGTTAGCCGCCTTATATGGCGGGAGTTTCTCTTTATAAAAGCTGTCTTCTGCCCCGTTTATGCGTTCAAGCTTATCATTATCCTGCCAGTCCAATATGCTGTCGCATATCGTGTCCGCCCTTATTGGATTTTCTTCATCCATTAAAAAACGGAGGAAATCCCTTAAAAGCCCCTCTTCAGTCCTTATCAGGTCAATCTTCCCCGCCTCATTTTCTACCTTAAAAGATACCTTGAAACTGCCTATGCTTGTAGAATACCATTGATTCGGCACAAGCGACGGCTCATCGTCCAAGGACAGGCCATTCGTATCTGGCACAAGGTGTTTAGATACTATTTTTAATATAGATAAAGCTATTTGGCGTGAGGCTAAAGTAGTTATATCATATCGTGATACATTGTTCAATATCTTTACTTCACTTGAATAATAAGAGATTATTATTGCCAAGAGGCTCAATATCCATAAAACCATAATTAATATGGAGCCTCTTTGGTTATTGCCAATATCTTTGAATTTAATCATATTGTTGCTGTTATATTTCATCAAGAATAATATAGCTCAATAACAATTTTTTGCCACTTTTATTGATGGGCTTATTATTACCTAATGATTACTCCACTAAAATAAGTGCAGGCAATAGGCAAATAAAAGATTTTTAAAAATTTGAGGTTGAATTTTGAGCATCTTTTGGCTAAAGTTGCCTTTATAAATAAGTTTCTTAGGAGGTGAATATGTATTTCAAAAAGAATTGTGCAGTAAAGGGTTTTTTGTCAGTATGTTTCGTGGTTTTAATTGTAATTTTTATGAGCAGTTGTGCCCAAAAGGGGATTACAACAGGTGAAGGGGCGTCCGGCGGCATTGCTACTGAACAGGTGCATGGCGGACATGCAGGCGGCAGATATGCTGATGGGACAGGAGAGGGCGTCTCAATCAAGGAAGGCGCTGTAGAAGAGGATGAACTGGCTGGTTCAGGCAAAAGGGGCGCGGAGGCGTTGAAGATAAGTGAAGGCAGGACTAATGCCCCGCTTCTTCCGATATATTTTGACTTTGACAAATATAATATCAGGAAAGATATGGTTTCAAGGCTTGAGCATAATGCGCGTTATCTCCTTGAAAATCCCTCTGTAACCATACAGATACAAGGGAATTGCGATGAAAGAGGAACGAATGAGTACAATATAGCTCTTGGAGAGAAGAGGGCGAACAGCGCAAAACAGTTTCTTGTAAATATGGGGGTTGAGGCATCGCGGATTGATACCGTGAGCTTTGGCGAAGAGCGCCCGCTATATGAAGGGCATGGTGAAGAGGTATGGGCCAAGAACAGGAGAGATGATTTTGTGATAAAGTAATAAAATATTAAATAAGGCATACCTATTAATTTTACAGTTTTTACCTGACTCCTTAAGATTAATATTGGCTGATGCCTTAATATTAAAAGCTATGAGAAAGAGAGGTGTAGTGTATGATTAAGGGTGTTCGCGTGACGGCGCTTATAGCAAGCGTGTTAATGATTATGTGGTTAATGAGCGTTAGTTGTCTTACTGCCGGGGTTGCCTATGCCAAGGGGACGCAGATAGCGGTTATTGACATGCAGAAGGTCATGAAGAAGTCTTATGCTGGAAAGGCTGCTATGGAAAAGCTCAATAAGAAGTTTGAGAAGCTTCGCAAGGAGCTAAAGAAGAAGCAGGATGAGCTAAAATCATTTAAAGACGACTTAGAGAAAAAGGCTCCTCTTATGAGTGAGGATGCAAGGGCTGATAAGGAAAGGGAATATAAGAAGATGCTCCGTGACTTTAAAGACCAGAGTGATGACGCCCAGTTTGAGATGAGGCAGGCAGAGTCGCGCACTATGGAGCCTATTTTAAAGGAGTTAGAGAAGATAGTAACTGATATCGGCAAAAAGAGGGGTTATCTCCTTATTTTAGAAAACAAGATGCCAGGGCTTTATTATGTTGCCCCTCAGGTAGATATTACAGATGATGTAATTAAGGCCTATGATGAGATGAAGAAGAAGGGAGAGGGGAAATAAGGTGGATAATTTCCATATTGATATAAGGGAGAACTATAGTTTATCTGATGAAGACTTAAGTATCCTTAATGAGATGTGGAGGCGGTGCGCGGCGCGCATCATCATCTCAACTACCCTTGCAAAGAGCGGCCATCCCGGCGGCTCTCTTTCAACCCTTCATTCCCTGCTCTTACTTTATGCAATTATTGAGCATGACCCATCCAGTCCAAGGCTTGATGCAAGGGACAGGGTGGTTATGAGCATAGGCCATGTGTCTCCTGCTGTATATAGCGTGCTTTGCGAATATGGGTATGTAAGGGAAGAGGATTTCCTTACAGGCTTTAGAAGGGCAGGCTCGCCATTTGCTGGCCATGTAGAGCAGGCAGTAGCAGGGGTTGAGTGGAATACGGGGAATTTGGGACAGGGCCTTAGCGTTGGCTCAGCAATGGCATTTGCCAATAAGTTAAAGGGGATGAGCGCAAAGACGATTGTTTTTATGGGGGATGGAGAGCAGCAGAAGGGACAAGTTGCTGAGGCAAGGCGCTTTGCCTCTCATTATGGCCTTTCAGGGCTTTATTCTATTATTGACAGGAATCACCTTCAGATAGGGGGCTCAACAGAAGATGTAATGCGGGTGAGGGTAAGGGCGGAATATGAGGCAAGCGGCTGGAATGTGATATATTGCGCAAATGGCAATGACTTTAACCTGTGTTATCAGGCGCTAAGGAGGGCGTTTTTAAAGATTGATATTGATGATACCTGCCCTACCGCTATTGTGATGAGGACACAGATGGGCTATGGCGTCTCTTTTATGGAGAATAAGGCAAAGTATCATGGCGCCCCACTTGGTTGGGATGAGGCTATGGATGCCTTAGAGGAGATTGGCGTCTCTTCTGACTTGCTTAATGAGTGGCAAAAAAGGCGTAAGAACAGGCACATAAGTATAGGCATATGCAAAAATCCTGAGGCGACTTATCCATCTATTAAGGTTGGCGAGCCCCGTGTGTATGATGCCTCAACTATTACTGATTGCAGAAGCGCCTATGGAAATGCCCTTAAGGATATTGCTGAACTCAATAATTCAGCAGGGATTAAGGTAGTAGGCATTAG
>JALWQB010000255.1 GCA_026994795.1 Deltaproteobacteria bacterium | reverse complement strand
CAGGAGCAGGGAAAATGACGCTGATGTTGACTGGGAGGGGCTTTCAAAGGGCGTAGGAACGCTTGTCTTTTTAATGGGGATAAAGAATCTTCACAAGATCACTGAAAACCTTATAAGGTTTGGCCGCCCTCCTGAGACCCCTGTTGCAGTCATAAGGTGGGGCACAACGCCTGAGCACACATCTATTGACGGCACCCTGAAAGATATTGCAATCAAGGTAAGAGAAAGGGGGATACGCCCGCCTGCAATAGTGGTGGTTGGAGAGGTAGTTGCGCTTAGAAAGGGGCTTTCATGGTTTGAAAAAAGGCCTCTTCTTGGCCGCTCTATTATCATAACTCGCCCGCGCGCCATGTCTTACGAACTGTTTTCAATGCTTGAGGCCATTGGGGCAAGGTGCATATCATTTCCTGTTATAGAGCAAAAATTTCCTGATGACACTTTAACCCTTGACGAGTCCATAAAAAATATTGGAAAATATAATTGGGTGTTATTTACAAGCCAGAATGCCGTAAGGTTCTTTTATGAGAGGGTGAGACAAATTGGGAAAGATGTAAGGGTGTTTGGAGGGCTAAAGGTGGCATGTGTGGGCAGCGCAACTGCAAATGAGTTAAATAAGCTCGGCATAACTCCTGACCTGATGCCAGAACGCTTTCAGCAGGAGGGGCTTATTGAAGAATTTAAGGCTCTTATAAGCTCTAAAGCCGCATATAACGGCACAAAAATAAGTGTGTTATACCCGAGGGCAAAAGAGGTGCGTCCCTTGCTTGAAGAGGCCCTTAAAGGCATGGGGCTTGATGTTAAAAGCGTTATATGCTATGAAACATTTTGTCCTCAGCCAAATAAAGACGCTCTTGAAGAGATAAAAAGGGCGTCATCTATTGACTGTATTACATTTACGAGCTCATCTACGGTAAAAAACTTTTTCTCCTTATGCCCGCCTGAGATAAAAGAACGGATAAAAGAAGAGGCAAAGATTGCGTCCCTTGGCCCTGTAACTAAAAAAACAATAGAGGAATATGGCCTTAAATGCCACATAATGCCCAAGACCGCCGCTATAAAGGCGCTTGTAAAAGAGATTGAGATGTCATTTTATAACTCTTTACAGCCATAAGCCATCAAGCCTTTTAACATGAAACCTAAATTCTGAATGGCAAAAGGCGACAAACGGGATTGGCGATTTTACCCAATCTTCTTTTTTATCAGGGGTTGAAACGCCTAAGCATGTCTGCGTCCCTTGCCCCTCAACTCTTGGGCAAACACGCCAATTGGAGGATTTAGGTAACATGCAATTTAGTGTAAAATTACGGCTGAGGCGAGAATCAAGGCACTGCCTCAACGCCCTTTACGCCAGGGACCTCCTGGACAAGAAACCTCTCTATCCCCATCCTTAAAGTCATCTGGCTCATAGCACACCCCTTACATGCGCCTTGAAGCCTGACTTGAACAATACCCATCTCTTCATCAATATCCACAAGCTCAACATCTCCACCATCTCTTTGAAGCATTGGCCTTACCTTTTCAAGCGCCTCTTTTACTTTTTCTTTCATAATAAAGCCCTCTCCTTTATTGTATAGAAATATATTTAAGCAGGTAAAAAATAGACGTTTTCAAAAGTTTGAAATTTTCATCTCAATAGTGAGTTTAATCCTTTTTTACGGTCAGCGTAAACTGTAGCAGTGCAATTTTCAATACCAGCTTTAAAACCAGAGTATTTTTTATAATATTTTGAATATAAACAATTTCTTTTCACAAGACGCCAAGACATCTTTTGTTCTATCTACCTCAGCCCTATTGCCCATAAGTCCAATAATACCTCTATAAGCTCTGTCATAGGAAGTCCAATAACATTTGTATATGAGCCATGAATTTCCTTTACCATAAATGCCCCAATACCCTGGACAGCATAGGCGCCAGCCTTGTCAAAAGGCTCTTTGGTCTCAATATATGCCCATATCATTTGAGGATTAAGCGAGTTAATAACTACTTGAGAACGCGCGCAAAAAGACCTGCTTTTTGGGGTATCTTCCACATTGGCTGCTATATATACCCCTGTAAAGACTTCATGCCCTCTTCCAGAAAGGAGTGACAGCATAGAAAATGCCTCGTCCCTTGAAGACGGCTTTCCAATGGGCCTATTGTCAATAAATACCACTGTATCAGCGGCTATAACGCACACATTCCTTTTTTTCCTTTTATTAAACACATCTTCTGCCTTCAACTTCGCAAGCCTTACTGTATAGTCAGATGGCCCTTCTCCTGCCTCTATAACAGGCTCATTTACATTACTCGGCACGACATCAAACTCTAAGCCTATCCTTAGAAGGAGGTCCTTTCTTCTCGGAGACTGAGAAGCCAGTATAATGGGCATCAGAGCCTGAAAAGGGCCTTTGCATTCTTTGTTGTCCACAAGTCCACCTCTTCAATGGATATGCCTTTTACTTGAGCCGCCTTCTCTGCCGTAAACCTTACAAACGCGGGTTCATTTGTCTTTCCCCTATAAGGGACAGGGGCAAGGAATGGGGAGTCTGTCTCTATGAGGATACGGTCAAGGGGGCATTCCCTTACGGCATCTCTTACGGCTTCCGCCTTTTTAAATGTAATAATGCCAGAAAACGATATATAAAATCCAATATCAAGATATTTTTTCATCTGATTGACATCACCG
>JALWQB010000254.1 GCA_026994795.1 Deltaproteobacteria bacterium | reverse complement strand
CTGAAAAAGAGGTCATTAGAAGGTATGAAGAGAGGTTTGCTCTTACATTAAAGGCTGAGACTATAAAGGACAGGTTCTTTGAGCTCATTGAAAGGGCAAGATATAAGTTTGGGGCGCAGGTAGTGGTTCTTGTAGATGAATATGATAAGCCCATTCTTGATAACATAGAAAGGCCAGAAGTGGCGCTTGCCATCAGGGAAGAGCTAAAAAACTTGTATTCAGTTCTTAAGGATGCGGATGAATTCCTGAAGTTTGTTTTCATAACTGGCGTTACCAAATTCAGCAAGGTCTCCCTCTTTAGCGGTCTTAACCAGCTTCAGGATATAACATTAAACCCGGAATATGCAACTATCTGCGGCTACACCCAGTGCGAGCTTGAGGAGGTCTTTGAAGAGAGGCTCAAGGAGGCGGATATTCACAAGATACGCTGCTGGTATAATGGTTATTCATGGCTTGGTGAGCCTGTTTATAATCCGTTTGACATCCTGCTTCATTTATCAGAAGGGGAGTTCAGGCAATACTGGTTTGAGACAGGAAGCCCGAGCTTTCTCATAAGGCTTCTTACAAAAGAGGGTTATCTCCTGCCAACGCTTGAGGATATAGAGGCAGGCGAAGAGCTCCTCGGCGCCTTTGATGTTGATGCCATCTATCCAGAAACGCTCCTCTTTCAGACAGGCTACCTTACCATCAAGGATAAAGAAGCCATTGAGGGGGCAAACATCTACAGGCTTGGCTTTCCAAATCAGGAGGTGCGGGTAAGCCTTAATAGTCACCTTCTCAACTATCTTGTAAAAGACTATCTCAAGAAAGAGCGAAACAGGATTGAATTTATTAAGGCCATAAGAAATGGGGACATGCAGGGGATAAGAGAGGCTCTTCAGGGCTTTTTTTCTTCTATCCCGTTTGAATGGTATAGGAAGAATGAGCTTTCAGGCTATGAGGGCTATTATGCAAGCGTTGTATATGCCTATTTTGCAGCGTCAGGGCTGACTGTTGAGGTAGAGATGCCCACATCAAGGGGAAAGTTGGATATGGCAGTCATCCATGATGGTAGAGCCTATATTATGGAGTTTAAGGTGGTGGAGTTTGCGCCTGAGGGGAAAGCGCTGGAGCAGATAAAGAAGGGGCGCTATTGGGAGCCTTTTTTAAACAAGACAAGGAAGATTTATCTTATAGGGGTGGAATTTAGCAAGAAAGAGCGGAACATCGTAGGTTTTCAATGGGAAAAACTAAAATAGGGGTCTCAATTCTACCTGTAATGGATATTAAAAGTTAATTTTTAGACATTTAAAGGCACTAAGTGGATAGATATTTCAGGAAGGAAAAGTTTATAGATAGGGAACGAGAGATATCATTTCTTAAAGGGTGGTTTGAAAGGGTTCCAAAGGAGATCCTCTGGCTATATGGCCCAAAGTCAAGCGGAAAGACCACGCTTATTGAATATGTGATAGAAAATGAGCTTTTTGAGGACTTTTGGGGCTTGGAGCCAAGGGGAAATTACTGGGTGCGGTATATCAATCTAAGGAGGTATTTGATAAGTAATTATGAGTGCTTTATAGAGGCATTCGTAAAGCCCAAGATGCGGGCAGATAGGAAAGAAGAGCGCCTTAATGCCCGTATAAGCCTTGGCATATTTGAGTTAAATGCAAATATTCTTAAAGATGTGAGGGAAAGAAGGCGGGATATCTTTAGGGAGATGGAAAGAGAACTTCAGAGGATTGCAACAAAAAGTCTCCCGATTGTTATAATAGACGAGGTTCAAGTCCTTGAAGACATATATATAAATGGAGAGAGGGAGTTATTGAAAGAGTTTTTGAATTTTTGCGTTGCCCTCACTAAAGAGCTCCATCTCGCCCATGTGGTAATCCTTACCTCTAACACAATTTTTATAGATAGGATATATAATGATGCAAGGCTTAAAGAGACCAGCGTTTTTTATAAGATAGACCATTTAGGGCATGAGATAGTAAAGGGGTGGCTTGCATCAGAAGGGCTGGATGAAGATACTTCAATGCTTATCCTTGACTATTTGGGGGGAAGTATTCACAGGATACAGAGATACCTTCGAGAGCGAGAGAACATAGTGGAACTTGGCGCCTATCTTAAGGAACAGGCTTTTGGGGCATATGCAGAGATAGTGGACGAGCTCAGGAAGATTGATAACTGGAAGCGTGAGGCATTCAGGGAGATTGCCTGTGCGATATTGAGTGAGGGCTATTTTAAGGTATCGGAGAGGGATGATGTGAGATTGGCTGAGGCAATCTCTTTTTTTGCTGAAAAAGAACTCCTCTTTTATGACCCATTGCGATTAAAAGTTTCGGCCATGAGCCGTATTTATGAAAAGGGCATGGAGCTTCTTCTTGGTGATGGAGAAGAAGTAAAAGGGTGTGGCAAATAGTGTGTATAGAAGGATGAGTAATCTTTTTGAGGGTTAAAGCGCAAGTTCAATAGGGTGAAATATTATTTCAGAATGTTTGATAGTAAATGATTGCATTTTGGTGTTGTGTATGATGTGGAGCTTTTTTAAAGGAAATAGATTTAGTATAATTGTTGGACGAAGCCGCCCCGCCATAAGCGGGACGGCAGTCTTCCTTTTTTTGATATTACACACAAAAATTAGTCTGTTGCAACCTCAAATTTCTGTAATAAATAGTTGAAGGCAATGATATTGC
>JALWQB010000253.1 GCA_026994795.1 Deltaproteobacteria bacterium | reverse complement strand
CTTTGTAAAAAGCTACCCACGTCATTCCTCGAAAATTAAGCGGTGGATTTTGGGTTTTTGTGCTTTCTTGACAAGACCGAACAATTCAGATAGGCTGAATAGTTACAAAATTAGAACATATGAAAGGAAAAGAAGACCATGAAACGGCTACCTATTGGCATACAGACATTTTCAAAATTAAGAGACCCTGAAGAGGATTTCGTATATGTGGATAAGACTCCTTATATATTAGAACTTGTAAAAAGTGGACAGTATTTCTTTTTGAGCCGTCCGAGGCGTTTTGGAAAGAGTGTCCTCATCTCAACCCTTTATGAGCTTTTTCGTTGTAACAGGGAGCTTTTTAAGGGGCTTTACATAGAGGATAAGTGGGATTGGGACAAGAGGTATCCTGTAATCAAGATAAGTTTTGGGAGCGGGGACTTTAGCTCTGAAAGGAAATTTGATAGGACACTTTATGACATCCTCAAGGACAATGCCGAGAGGCTTGATGTGGAGTGTGAACAGATATTAGAGATGCCTAATTCCTGTTTTCGGCAGTTGATAAGAGGGTCATATAAGAAGTTTGGCCAGAAGGTAGTGGTTCTCATAGATGAATATGATAGGCCCATACTGGACTTTATCACGGACAAGGAGCGTGCAAAGTTCAATCGGGATAAACTCAGGACATTCTACAGTCTTGTTAAGGACCTTGATGAATATATCCGTTTTGTCTTTCTTACCGGGGTCTCTAAGTTTTCAAAGCTCAGTCTTTTCAGTGAGCTTAACAATCTTCGCGACATCTCTATCAATCCTACTTTTGCTACCCTCTGCGGTTACACGCATGAAGAGGTATTGGACACTTTTAAGGAACACCTTGATGGCGTTGATCTGGATAAACTTAAAGAGTGGTATAATGGCTACAACTATTTTGGAGAGCCTGTCTATAATCCCTTTGATGTCCTGCTCTTTCTTGCAGAGGACAGGGAGTATCGTCCCTACTGGTGGAGTACAGGAAACTCGTCTTTTCTCATAGAGCTTCTCAAGAGCCAGCCCAGGTATCTTCCTGACCTTGAAAACTGCATAGTAGATGACCTTGCGCTTAATGCCTTTGATGTTGCTCAGATAGACATTGCCACCCTTCTCTGGCAGACAGGTTATCTTACATTTGATAAAAAGCTTGAGAAGTTAGGCACAATATTTTATAAGTTCAAGATACCCAATCGTGAGATACAAATGTCACTCAATAGCCTGTTTCTGGATTATCTGACTAACCTTAAAAAGAAGAGCCTTATTTTCCGTTCTGAATTGTATGATTGTCTTATACAGGGTAACATGGAGTTGTTTAAGGATATACTGCATCGCCTTTTTGCCTCTATCCCATACCAAAATTATGCAAAAAGTATTATTCAGAACTATGAGGGCTATTATGCATCAGTAATCTATGCCTACATTGCCTCTCTTGGCCTTAAGCTTATACCTGAGGATGTCAGTAACAAAGGCCGTGTGGATATGACTGTTTTTGCAGGAGATAAGATCTATGTGATGGAGTTTAAAGTGGATTCCCCTGACTCTACCCTTGAGCAGATAAAACAGAAGAAAGATTATGAAAAGTATCTCGCATCTCATCAAAGCATTTATCTCGTTGGAATAGAGTTCAGTTCAGAAGAAAAGAATATAGTTGGATTTGACTGGGAGAAGGTGGTTTTAAAAAGGACTGAGTGCTGAGGACTGAGGACTGAGGACTGAGTGCTGAGGACTGAGTGCTGAGTGCTGAGTGCTGAGGACTGGCTATGAGGCGGATTGAACAATTGGAAGAAAATGGCCGTGTTTTCTTTATATTTGCTTATTGAGTATGACCTGGTATTATTATCTCTAAAGGTATTGCTAAATATTCATATAAGAGGTGTCTATGCGAAATGATTACGATAGCCCATGTAAAGATATGATAGTGGGTTCTTTTAGGGAGATGATGGAGTTTTTATTTCCTTATGAGGCAGAAAACATAGATTGGTCTGCTGGTTATGAGAGCCTTGATAAAGAGTTTCAAAAGATTGTTTGTGATGCAGATGTTAGAAAACATGTTGATAATCTTATACAGGTAGTGTTATTAATTAGGTTTATAGACCGGGTTCTTAAGCTTCCTGATGATATGGACCGTGAGTTTTGGGAAGATTTTTATGAATTAGATGAGGTGAAAAATATGCCTTATATTTCAGGTTTTGAGAAAATGTTATTAAAAAAAGGTCGTGAAGAAGGCAAAAAAGAAGGCCTTATTGAAGGTATGCTTTTAGGTGCCCAGGAGATGGTGTTAGAGGCATTAGAGGAGCGGTTTGGTTCAGTGCATGATGCTATAGTGAAGGCTATCAAGGGCATAAATAAGAAGGAGGTTTTAAAGCCGCTCCTTCGCACAGCAATAAGGGCAAAGGGGCTTGATGAATTTATGGAGCATCTGAAGACAAGCCAGTATGTGAATGTCTGAATGCTATAGAGGAGGTAGGGGCTATAGAGGTTGTAAAGACGTTAATGGCTATAAAAGATTATAAAAGGCTATAGAAGTTATAAATGAAATGGTAGGTAAAGGCAGAAAGTAATTTAGGACATATGAGAGGAAAAGAAGAGTATGAAGCGGCCCGTGGCACAGAATTTCCGTGTCCTGTATGTGGCAGGATGTGTAAGGCACATGATTATAAAGAGAAGACA
>JALWQB010000252.1 GCA_026994795.1 Deltaproteobacteria bacterium | reverse complement strand
CGTGGCAATAAGGCCAATAGAAGAGAAGGGCTCAATATATGATATTGAAGAAGGGGATGGAGACGATATCCCGGTAAGGATTGCCTCAATGACTGCCCATGAAGATAAGGGTATTTATGAGCTTTTGATGATTTTAAAGGGCATGTATCGGCAAGAAATGAGGCCAGAGGCTGTTTCAAGGCTTTTATCCTTAATAAGGCGGCATATCAATAAAAAAGAGGATTTTATCGCCTTGTTATATCTTCTGTCAGCGCTTGTAAGAGATTTGCTCTTTGTAAAATTCTTTATTGATAATGGGGATAATAGGGACAATATTTCTTCTTCTGTTAAAAAATATTTATTAATTCCAGAATATTACGATTTTTTAAAGAAAATATGCAAATATTTTTCAACCGGAGAGCTTTATAATTATCTTTTTTTATTACTAAGCGCTGAATCCAAGACAAGATATGGAGGCAATACTGAATACCTTTTTTTAAATTATGCGATGTTTTGGCTAAGAGAAGAAATTGAGAAAATGGAGTTGATTTGACTTGAAAAGTTGTTTAAAGTTTAATAACTTAATAACTTAATAAGTGAATAAGTGAATAGGTTAATAGGTATTAAATATAATATCAGTATTTACATTTATTTGTAGTTTTTTCTTTATTAATTAATATTAGTTATAAGATAGGAGGTTATCAGTGAATAAATCGCAGCTTATAGAGGTATTCTCTAAGAGGTCAGGGCTCAAAAGGTATAATGCCGAGTTTATAATAAAGGAATTTTTTAACGCTATGACTGATGCCCTTGCAAATGGGGAAGGTGTTGAAATCAGGGGCTTTGGCAGTTTTTCAATAAGGGAATATGATGGTTATGTGGGAAGAAACCCGAAGACAGGTGAGCAGGTAGAGGTAGCGCCCAAGAAACTGCCATTTTTTAAGGTTGGCAAAGAGCTTAAAGAGAGGGTGATGGATAAGGTAACTGCGCAATAACCCTAATAATGTTATAACATTATCATATCTATCATTGTATTCATTATAATAATAAAACCTAAATCTTAAATCCTGCAATTGGCGAGTTTGCCCAAGATTCGAGGCGAGAGGGGCGCAGACGTGCTTAGGGGCTTCAAGTCCTGAGCAACAAAAAGAAGATTGGGTAAAATCGCCTAAAATTCATTTTTGCCCCCTTTTGCCGTGCAGGATTTAGGTCAAAATTTAAACCTCCATTACTTCTATGCCGTTTAGGATGAGGAGGGCGGAGGTTACTCCCAGAACAGGCGTAAGCCCGCAGGAAGGGCTTTTTGCCTTTAAAATAGCCTGTTTTATATTTAACAGCTTTACAATCTTTAGCGTCTCCTCTGCCCCTTTTAAAAAGTTTGAGGTAACATCTTCCCCTCTTTCATTATAGACTGCCGCCCTCTTTTTTAAAACATCATAGCCATCGCCTCCTATTATAAATGAGGGATGACGCGGGGTTGAAAGCCCGCCAAGTTGCTCAGGGCATACTGGAACTGGTGAAGAGTGATTAATTATCTCCCATATCTGAGGGTATTCCTTTATCTTACAGTCATATCTTGTATCAATCCCCAAAAGACATGCGCTTACAATGACCATTTCTATTCATTATTCAAACACAACAGATGGCTCATTTTCCTTTTTAGGCTCTACTGTGCCAATTGGAAAGGCTGGCTCTTCCATTGCCCTTAGCTGGAATAGAATATCTTCTACGGCCTCTTCTGGCACGATTATTATCATTCCTATGCCGCAGTTGAATATCCTCAGCATCTCTTCTCTGGATACATTGCCCTTTTTCATTATAAACTTAAATATTGGCGGCATTTCCCATGATGCCTCTTTAATTACCGCCTTGCAGGATGAGGGGAGAACCCTTGGAATATTGTCATAAAAACCGCCGCCTGTAATGTGCACAATTCCCTTTATGGGGGCGTCTGCCTTTAAAAAGTGTTGTATTACAGGGACATATATCTTGGTTGGGGTTAAGAGCTCTTCCCACACCCTCTTTGAGCCAAGCCCGTCAATCTTTTCATCTATTTTAAGGCCAAGGTCATTAAAAAATATCTTTCTTACAAGCGAGTAGCCGTTTGAGTGCAGCCCGCTTGAGCCAATGCCTATAAGGACATTTCCTACCCCAATTTCAGACCCATCAATTATTTTATTGCGTTCTACAACGCCCACTATAAACCCAGCAAGGTCATACTCGCCATCATTATATACTCCGGGCATTTCCGCAGTTTCACCGCCAATAAGTGCGCAATCCGCTATTTTGCACCCCTCGGCAATGCCGGAGATGACAGACTTTGCCACTTCATTGTCAAGCCTTCCTGTTGAAAAGTAGTCAAGGAAAAATAAGGGAGTTGCCCCGCATACGATAATGTCGTTGGCGCACATTGCAACAAGGTCTATCCCGATTGTATCGTGCTTATTGGCCATGATCGCTATCTTGAGCTTTGTCCCCACCCCATCAGTGGAGGAGACAAGTATAGGGTCTTTTAGCTCCTCCGTATTAAGGGCAAAGAGCCCGCTAAAGCCCCCTATCTCATTTAAAACCCCCCTTCTGTATGTTGAGGCGACAATGGGTTTTATCGCCTCAATAAGGGCATTGGCTTCATCTATATTTACACCTGCCTCTTTATAGCTTTTCATGTTATTATCACCTGCTTAATTATTTCTTAATTATTTCAGT
>JALWQB010000251.1 GCA_026994795.1 Deltaproteobacteria bacterium | reverse complement strand
ATGCCATGAGGGAATTTCGCTCAAAAGTAAGCTATATGTTCCAGAGCAATGCCCTATTTGACTCAATGACCGTCTTTGACAACATTGCCCTTCCCCTTGTTGAGATGCGCTCATATTCAAAGGAGGAGATAAGGGAAAGGGTCTTTCTCAGGGCAAGGCAACTTGAATTGGGCGAGGTGCTTGAAAGGTATCCTGCCCAGATATCAGGCGGGATGCAAAAAAGGGTGGCGCTTGCAAGGGCGCTTGTTACAAATCCCAAAGTGGTCCTCTTTGACGAGCCCACAGCAGGGCTTGACCCCCTCAGAAAAAACGCAGTATTCAGCATGGTGCACCATTATCAAAAACGGTTCGGCTTTACAGGGATTATCGTAAGCCATGACATACCAGATGTATTTTACATATCTGACAGGGTTGCAATACTGAATAACGGCAGGATAATATTTGAAGGCACGCCCATTGAGCTTGAGCAGGCAAACAATCCTGAGATAAGGATGTTTATTGAGGGTGAGATGGGCCTTATTGACAAGCTCACAGGGCTTTATACTGAGGTGGAGCTTGAGAAGGCAATGCAAAATGCCCTTGAGATTGCAGGCGTTAAGGGGACAGAGGTTACCATTGCCCTGTTCTCACTTGGAAACCTTGAAGAGGTTGACGAACATGTAGGGCACATTGCAAGCCATAAGATATTTCAATGCCTTGCAGGCGCTATAATGGACTTCTTTGGCCAGAATGCAGTGGCAGGACGCACAGGGACCAATGAGATTGTAGCTGTTATTGAAGATATGGAGGATATAAAAAAGAGAGGCGCAAAAGAGACCCTTATGAAGTTCGGCGAGCTATTAAGGTCAAGGCCATTTTTAAAAAAGGAATCCTATCCAAGGGTATGCAAAAACTTTTCAATAAGGGCATCTATTGATAAATTCAAGAAAAAGGCCCCAAGTGATGTCATACTAAAGAGCCTTAGAAGGGAGCTTATTGACATTGCCTCCTTAGAGTGCCCTAAAAATCTCTATAAAGGAGAAGACAGGCAATGAACAAAAGATATTACGGGATTGAGACCGCTGTTGGCATATTTGTCTTTATTGGTTTGTTATCAATCGGATACCTCACTATAAAACTTGGGAAAATGGAGCTTGTTGGCTCTGATTACTATATGGTATATGCACAGTTTGATTCCGTATCAGGTCTTAAAAGAGATTCTAATGTTGAGATAGCAGGCGTGTCCATCGGGCGTGTAGCCTCTATAGAGCTTGACCCAGAGGAGAAGGTTGCAATTGTCGGGCTCAAGATCAAGAAGGGCATTAAGCTTGAAGACGATTGCATAGCCTCAATAAAGAGCAGGGGGCTTATAGGGGACAAGTTTGTAAAGATTACCCCAGGCGGCTCTCCTACATTTCTTAATGCAGGCGATATGATAGTAGATACTGAATCAGCAGTTGATATTGAAGACCTGATAGGGAAATATGTGTTTGGGAATGTAGAAGAAAAGGATGGAGAGGAGGAAGAGATACAATGAGCGTAAAAAGACCTTATTCCCTTTATCCCTTTATGTGGTTGAGGTCAGTATTGATCCCTATGGTCATTATTGCCCTTACTGCTCCAAGCATCTTATATGGAGAAGATATTAGTAACAATCAAAAACCCAAAAAAGTAATCTCTATGGCTGTTCAGGAGGTATTAACAACCCTCAAAAAATACCCCTGCACGAGAAAAAAGAATACAAAGAACTGTCCCAAGCAAGAGGCGGAGATAAAAAAGATTGCTGAGAGTTTCATAGATTTTGATCAGGTTGCAAGGCTCTCTGTTGGGCGTTATAGAAGACGCTTTTCTGAGGCTGAATGGGATAAGTTTAAGGGGCTATTTAAAAGGCTTCTTCTTAACACATACATGAAGAGACTACAGGAGTATTCTGGAGAAAAGGTAGTATATGAAAAGGAGAGGATATTTAAAGGCATAAAGGCTCAGGTTGACACCAAAGTTATATCCGATACAAAGACAATCCCTGTAAGCTACAGGCTGTTAAAAAAAGATGGAAAATGGAAGGTCTATGATATACTGGTTGAGGGGGTAAGTCTTTTAAAAAACTATAGGAGACAGTTCTCCAATATTCTCAGAAAGAAAAAGGCGTCATATCTTATAAAGAAACTGGAAAAAAAATTACAGGCTGAAAACATACCTTATGGAGGGAAGGAAGATGCTTAGTAATTATCAAGGGGTTAATATGAAAGGTAATGCCATAATTCTATTTTTATTGATTATCACATGCATAACCCTGTTTCCTGTTAAGGCCATATCAAATGAGCTTACAGACTATTATAGCCCATCAAGCGCTCAGGACATTACCTTTGAAGAATATGATGTAGAGGAAGATACAGATGAGGTCTCTGACCCATTAGAGGGCTTTAACAGGGCAATGTTTACCTTTAATGACAGGCTATATTTCTGGGCAATAAGGCCAGTGGCTAAATCTTATTCCAATATTGTCCCTCACGCTATGCGAAAAGGGATTAACAACTTTTTCCACAACCTTAACTATCCCATGAGGCTGGTGGGCTCAATCCTTCAGTTAAAGTTCCAGAAGGCAGCAATGGAGACCTTTAAATTCCTTACTAATACGGTATTTGGATTAGGCGGGCTTATTGACTATTCGTTTGAGTTTGATGAGCTTAACATAGATGAAGAGGATA
>JALWQB010000250.1 GCA_026994795.1 Deltaproteobacteria bacterium | reverse complement strand
TTGGTTATTTTATCCTCAAATCAAGCGGGCTTTATGACATGGCAAATGTGTTTGCAGGGCTGGTAATGATTATGGCCCTGGCATTAGCGCTATCGCAACTTCTCGGCATAATAGAGAAAAAGATAATCTTTTGGAAACAGTAAAAGGAGAATTACCATGAATAAGTATAAAGTAGCATTATTAACTGTTACCCAGATGGACATTGGTGTTACTGCACTGGCAGGTGTGCTGCAACACCATAACATACCTGCCATGATACTCAACTTGCAGACAGATGAATATGGCGACCCTTCATCCTACCCAGATACCGTTGTCCAGCAGGTGCTGGAACATTTAGAGGGCGTTGAGTTTGTAGGTATCTCTGTTCAGGACCTATTTTTCCACCGCGCCATGTTCATTGCTGAAAAAATAAAGACGCGCTATCCTGATATTGCAATTATTATGGGGGGCATACATGCAGAGATATATCCTGATGAATGTATTGCCTCGCCATTTATAGATGCCGTGTGTATAGGGGATGGTTATAAGACTATCATAGACTTTGTAACAAAATGGCACAACCGTGAAACCGCTACATTCTCCAACTGCTGGGTAAGGCTTCCTGACGGGACAATAAAAAAGAACAAGGGTCTTGATTACTACTGCAATGCTGACCTTGATGCCACTCCAATGCCTGATTACACTTATGAGCATTACTGGATGCTCATAGACAATGAACTGGTATGGATGAAGGGGTATATACTTTCGCCCACCATCAGATAGGTCATAAAGACACCTATGTCGTATCTTTTATGACAGGTTGTATCCACAATTGCCTTTACTGTAATAACTGGACAAGGTTTCTCAAGCATGAGAAATTTGCAGGCAAGCACCTGCCAAGGGTGCGTTATAAATCCCCTGAAAGGATGATACAGGAACTTGCTGCCATCAAAGACTATCATAATGTCCGTTTCTTCAATATCATGGACAATGACTTCTTTATACGCCCTCTCAGGCAGATACAGGAATTTTCAAGGCTTTATAAGCAAGAAATAGGGATCCCCTTTTATGTCATGGGCTCTCCTGATACAGTCAGCGAGGCAAAAATAGAGGCCCTCATAGATGCAGGGCTTGTAGAGCTCAACATTGGCCTTCAGACCATCCAGCGCATAAATGCCCAGATGTATAACCGTTCGCTTGGCATGGATGATGAGGCAATTCTTGAAATGACGAAAATGGTCAATAAGTTTGTAAGAATGCGCAAGATAGATGTCTTCTATGACTTCATCATCTTCAATGCCGCTATGACCAGAGACGATCTCCTTGAAATGATCCAGTTTATCCGCAGGATACCGGTCCCCTTTGATCAGGTATCACACCATCTCACATTAGGCCCAGAGGTTGCCCTGTATCACAAGTTCAAAGATGAAGGCATGGTCCTCCCAAGGGATTTAAGGAAGATGTATGAATCAAACTACCATGAGTTTGACCTGATGGAATACCGTAATTTCCCCAACCTTTACCTCAACCTGATTATAGAATGGATGGCAGGACGCCATGACGAAAAAGAGATAGGCCGCCTGCCCAAAAGGCCAGTTGATTTCCTGAATACCAAGTCCTTTAAGGCAATAAGGGAGATAAATACTGAGGCTGCCAATACGATGGAGACCATAGCCCGTTCAACTGACGATATAAGGGACTTTCTGCTTCATCCTACCGTAGAATCACTATTTGAAAATAATTTTGATTTGATGTGCGCTGTTAATGAAAGCCTGCCAGAAGTTTTATATTCAAATCAAAAAAACATTGGGGTTTATCATGATTAAGTCATAACACCGCTACAGAAAAAAAAGAGAAATAGCCTTGTGCCATCTGATTGCTATTTTATACCTTGTATGATATAAATCTCAAATTTAAGGGGTTATACATCTGAAAGCCCGATTAAACAGATTAAAGAGAAAGGTTACTTTGAGAAATATCTCGGGGAGAACAGGAAAATATTCATCGTGGGCATAAATTTTGACAGCCATAAAAAGAACATAAAAAATTATGAGTTTGAAACTATAGTTAATTGATATAAATTCATCTTCATTACTGTTCATAAACATTAGTCTTTAGTATCCCTGAAAGATATATGTCCATTTTTAATGTTTGCCTCAAAAACTGAAGGGTCTGTATTAGAAATTTCATTCCACATCTTAAATTCTTTTTGAATTCTTATAAATTCTTTATAAAATTTTAAGGCGTCCCATAAAATCTCTTCTTCAGTTTTATTTATTTGTAAAGCAATTTTATGAAGTTCTTCTTGAATTTCTTCAGATAAAATCATTTTATTTTCCTTTTGTCCATAAATTTTATGTTTTTTACATCTAACATTATCCTATCTTTTGAAATCATCTTATGATACGCAATATCTCTTGTCAATAACCTATGACTGGACTTTATTTATGACTAAGTGATAACCCCGCTACAGTTTGGCCTTTTTTACCTTAGGTAGAGTCCCTTCCCATGCAAGGGAAGAAAAGACGAGCCTGTTCTGCTTGAGATACCTTGACAGTCCTTTTTTCTTTCATTAAATGAATGAGACATGAAAGAGGTAAATGGAATTCAGGTAAGTCACGACTTTGATAGTCCATGGAAGGATGTATTAGAGAATTATTTTGAGGATTTTTTGCGGTTCTTTTTTCCTGAGGCTGCAAAAGGCATAGAC
>JALWQB010000249.1 GCA_026994795.1 Deltaproteobacteria bacterium | reverse complement strand
CTTTTAAAGTGATCATTCAAGCTCTCATTAAAACCAGACAATTTATTTGGCCCCTAATAATCCACCTTATTACTCTGTCCAGTTTTTGGGGTCCACTATACCTAAGAGCTTGTCCATGAGTTTAAGCGTCTTGACTTCCAACACAATATCTTATTACTCTGTCCAGTTTTTGGGGGCCACTATAACCTCATTTTTTGCTTTGATACTGGGGGGTCCACCTCATTTATAATTTCCCTTTTGTTGTCATTAGCGCCCCTTTTATCCTGTCATCTAAGCGTGTCGCCTCATCAATAGCCTTTCCAAGACCCTTAAATATAGATTCTGCTATGTGGTGAGAGTTTTGTCCATATAGCGTATTTATATGGAGGTTACACCTTAAATTATTTGAAAATGCCCGCATAAATTCCTCTATTAACTCAAGGTCAAAATTTCCTACTTTATCTGTATGAAATTTACAATTAAAGATTAAAAATGGCCTTCCGCTAATGTCAATCACAATAGAGGTCAGGACATCGTCCATTGGTATGGAAGCGCTTCCATAACGGGCTATCCCCTCTTTTTTGTCAAGGGCATTAAGAAACAGCTCGCCAAGCGCTATGCCAATATCTTCAACAGTATGATGCGCATCTACCTCTAAGTCCCCTTTCGCCCTTAAGTTAAGGTCAATAAGGCCGTGGCATGCAAACAGATTAAGCATGTGGTCTAAAAAGCCAATGCCTGTTTTTATATCTGAAATGCCCCTTCCATCAATGTTTAACTCAGAAAAAATCTCTGTCTCATTTGTAACCCTCTTTATTTGGGCAGTTCGCTTCATTATATTGTCTCCTTAATATAATCAGTATAATCAGTATAGTAAAATAAGTTGAGGTAGTTCCCAATGTCAAGACAAAAAATGAGATTTTTTAAGGCGTATCATTAAAATACTCATTATTGCACTATACAAAATAAGCTTCCTCAGGAATTTTATACCTAATTTTTGCATTTCAAAAGGGAGCAAAGATAAATTTAAGACGTTATATTAGAAAAATTGCCCTTGATAAAAAAAAAGATGTATGTTAATAGGCATCTGCTCTTTCAGTTGAAGACGGGGCGTGGCGCAGTCTGGTAGCGCATCTGCTTTGGGAGCAGAGGGCCGGGGGTTCAAATCCCTCCGCCCCGACCAAAATTAGTTATCAATACCTCCTTTTGGGCTGTGGCTTGAATCGCCTAAATCCTGCCATTCCCTTTTATTAAGGGTGCCCAGAATCAGTTGTAGTCATTTTTTAGTGAACAATATGCTATATTATATAGGTAAATGTTTTTCCCGCGAAAAATGTTTCCGTAACCTGAGAATAATTCGCCATTTAGCCTGCTAAGGGCTACAAAAATAAAAATTTTGATTGCTTACTGCAAGCAATTTACTTGCCGAATATAATTTACAGGTAATTCAGTTAAAACCATTACCTATGAGGCACTACCCAATATTTTTCTATTGATATCATAATTGTCAAAAAAGATGTAAGAAGACAATTATGCCATTTATAAGGAAGCGTCCTTTTTAAAGCTACTATTGAAAATTGCATCGCTACAGCTTACACTGCCCATAAAGAAGAATTAAATTCACTCTTGACATGGAAATTCCAAACTTTTAAAAATATCCGTTTGTTACCCGCGTAAAGTATAAACACATAACGAATTGTTGCCCAGTGACTGTTTGCCACTGTCTTTCAAAATGAAGATGAAATCAATCATTATAATAAGTAAGGACGCATATTAGCGTAGCGGCAGATGATAATGGCTTAACAGTTCCAATAATTCTATTGCTTCCAAAGGAGGGCTTACATGAAAATAGTTCTTGCGACTAAAAACAAGGGTAAAATAAAAGAATTTAAAACCCTTTTTAATGATTTAAATATTGACATATTATCATTACATGATATTGAGCCTCCTCCGCCTGAGATCATAGAGGATGGCAAGACATTTTTTGACAATGCCTTTAAAAAGGCAAAGACTATATCGCATTACTATAATGCCATAGCCATATCTGATGATTCAGGGCTTGTGGTAGATGCGCTTGGCGGAGGGCCAGGGGTCTATTCCGCCCGTTTTGCCGGCGAAAACGCTACTGATGAAGACAATAACAGAAAACTTTTAGAGGAGCTAAAGGGCGTGCCTTATGGGAAACGGACTGCGTGTTTTAAGTGCGTTATGGTGGCGTATCGGCCTGATGGCAAATGGATAACGGCAGAGGGAGAGCTTAGGGGGGTTATTAGTGATGTCCCAAGGGGCGATAAGGGCTTTGGGTATGACCCGGTGTTTATTGTGCCTGAGACAGGAAAGAGCCTTGCTGAGCTTACAGTTGAAGAAAAGAACAGGATAAGCCACAGGGCAAGGGCGCTTAGCACCCTTCATGAAAAGATCTTTGAGGTGTTATAGGGGGAGAAAAAGGGGTAAATGGCAGTAGATAATCATAGTTATATAAAGGAAGAGTGCTTAAAATATGCTGTTGAGATAACAAAGGCCTATGCCCGCTCTGGAGAGAATAAGCATGGGCCGGTTGTTGATTTTTTAGAGGCTATTTACAATAAACTTATTAAAATAAAAACAAAATCTATAAAAGAGGAGATTCAATGATGAAAGAGACTGAGATGAAGCTGCTTAATCCGTCAAATTGCATACTCTATAGCGGCGGCCTTAAGGGCGCTGAGGCGGAGTT
>JALWQB010000248.1 GCA_026994795.1 Deltaproteobacteria bacterium | reverse complement strand
TGGTATAGGTCTTTGGGCTGACATCCACAACCTTACACCTGAAGATATCGCACATCCTGAGGACCTCAGCCCTTGTCTCGGCCTCTGCCTTTACCTTTATAAGCGCCATCTCACGCTCTACAAACTCGCCCTCTGTAACATCCACTACCTTATAGACATCAATTAACCTGTTGAGCTGTTTGATTATCTGCTCAATAATAAAGTCGTCTCCAGTAGTAACAAGGGTAAGACACGAAAGGCTTGCATCAAGGGTTGGCGCAACGCATAGGCTCTCTATATTAAAACCCCTTCCACTAAAAAGTCCGGCAATCCTTGAAAGGGCGCCAGGATTATTTTCCACTAACACTGATAATGTGTGTCTCATACCATCACTCCTTTCTATACCAATAGCATCTCTGTAGTGGGCTTGCCTGCCGGCACCATTGGAAAGACGCCTTCTTCCCTTGCAATGGCAAACTCCATTATGGTAAGGCCGTCCGCCTCAAGGCCCTTTTTAAGGGTATCCTCTACCCCATCTGGCCTTGTTGCCCTGAAGCCCTTTGCGCCATAGGCCTCTGCAAGTTTTACAAAGTCAGGCACAACCTCAAACTCCGTAGCAGCATATCTCTTTTCATAAAATAGCTCCTGCCACTGCCTTACCATGCCGAGGAACTGGTTATTCAATATTACTATCTTAACAGGAAGCCTTTGCTCCATTGCGGTTGCCATCTCCTGAATATTCATCTGAATGCTCCCATCGCCCGCCACATCAACCACGGTCTTGTCAGGGAAGGCCATTTGCGCCCCTATCGCGGCAGGGAATCCATATCCCATTGTCCCGAGCCCGCCTGAGGTAAGAAGGGTCCTTGGCCTGTCAAACTTGTAAAACTGGGCTGTCCACATCTGGTTTTGCCCCACCTCAGTTGTAATAATGGCGTCTCCCTTTGTCAGCTCATATAGCTTTTCAATTACATATTGAGGCTTTATGATATTATCATCCTTCTTATAAGAAAGAGGGTGCCTTGCCTGCCATGCGCGTATCTGCTCCCACCACGGCTCTGTCCTCTCCTTCCATAATTCCTTACCCCTGCCTTCTTCCTTAATGACCTCAACAAGTTTCTGTAAGGCAACCTTACAGTCGCCCACTATCGGGATATCTACCTTGACATTCTTTTGTATGGATGTCGGGTCAACATCTATATGAATAACCTTTGCATTAGGGGCAAATGCCTCAATCTTTCCCGTTACCCTGTCATCAAACCTTGCCCCTACCGCAATTATAAGGTCAGTATTAGCCATTGTCATGTTGGCGGCATAGGTCCCGTGCATACCGAGCATACCAAGGCTGTTTGGGTGAGTGCCCGGAAAGCCGCCCAGTCCCATAAGGGTCATGGCGACAGGGGCGTTTATCGCCTCTGCAAGCTCCTTTAATTCCTCATGCGCCCCTGAGATAACCACGCCTCCGCCAACATAGAGTATTGGCCTCTTAGACTGCTCTATCAGCTTACATGCCCTTTCTATCTGTTTAGTATGGGGCTTTATAACAGGGTTATAGGAGCGAAGCTCAGGCTTTTCTGGATAACAAAACTCCGCCTCTTGATTCTGGACATTTTTGGGCAAGTCAATAAGAACTGGCCCTGGCCTCCCTGAATGCGCTATGTAAAACGCCTCTTTCAATATCCTCGGAAGGTCTTTTGCATCCTTTACAAGATAGTTGTGTTTTGTGCATGGCCTTGTGATGCCGACAATATCCACCTCCTGAAATGCGTCATTGCCTATAAGGCTGGTTGGCACCTGGCCAGTAAGCACTACCATAGGCACAGAGTCCATATAGGCAGTGGCAATGCCTGTAACGGTATTTGTCGCGCCCGGGCCTGATGTAACAAGGCATACGCCTACCTTTCCTGTAGCGCGGGCATAGCCGTCTGCCGCGTGGGTCGCCCCCTGCTCATGCCTTACCAGCACATGCCTTATGCTTCCGTCCTTGTGGAGGGTGTCAAATACATCTATAATAGCCCCCCCGGGAAAACCAAAGATTACCTCTACGCCTTCTCTCTTAAGGGCCTCTACAATTATTTCCTTTCCAGTCATCTTTGTCATACGAGACACTCCTATGTGTGTTTGATTAAGAAAATGAGAATTAATATTTATTCCCTATTTATACTATGTCAAGGATGTAATTTCAAAATCCTTTTTTCTTTAAAGAATATACCTCCTCCATCGCCTCAAGGAACGAGGCGTTTTTTTGCCAGAACGGAGGACTGTCCCCTTCCTTTTTAAGGTGTATGGCATGGGCAACAGGGGGGGTGAGAAGCCTTTTTCGCAGCCTGAGACAATCTCCTGAGAACTCCTCCCCTTTATCTATGCCGCCAAACCAGAATGAGAAGACGTCTGTATTTAGTCTTTGCCCTGCTCTAATGCGCCTTTTTGGAGACAGCTCGGGGAAGACCCATTTTCTGGGCATTATTTCCTTTGCCATAGCCCTTTCCTGCATAAGAGACAAGGCAAGGGCATTTCCCAGTGGGGTCTTCTGAAGCTCTGATAGCAGATGATTAAAATCCATGCCTCTAAGCTCAAGCAGACGTATGGGGTCGCGGTCAAGCACCTCGCCCAGCCTGAAATAGACCCCTGCAATGTGTTTGCAGGGATTTGCCCAGTCAGGGCACGAGCACTCTCCCTTTATGTCTGAAGGATTACGGGGAAGAAGTGATATGTTTCTGCCTGAAAAACACTCTTCAATGTCAAAAGGAAGCTCCTTGGAAAAAAGCCTCATCATCATAGCGGGCCTTTTTGATATACACTTGACCGCCCTCTTCCATGTAGCCTTGGAGAGAGGTTTAAACTGGATATTCACATCATAATAAGGCGTCTCTGTTACATCAAAGTAGTAGTTTATATTCCCTTTCACAGTGGCAGTCACGACATTTCCCTCCACATGAAACTCCATTATCCTTTGGGGCCCGCTGTATGAACGCCCTCTTGAAAGCCTTCCAGCATCCATCTGGCTCTCCAGGGCCTCTATAAATTGCCTTCCCCACCATGTAAGCTTAATTGCCATACATCCCTCCTGACTATCCTCTTTCTATCCTTTTTTATCTCCCTTTTATTCCATTATATCTTCCTTTGAAAGCTTTATAAGTTCTAAAAATCTGGAGTTATCAAGTTCTGTCAACCATGATTCGTCCTGAGATACGATACTCTCTGCAAGTCCCCTTTTATCTTCAAGCATTGCGTCTATTCTCTCCTCCAAGGTGCCGAGCGTTACGGTTTTATACACAAATACATTTTTCTCCTGTCCTATCCTGAATGCCCTGTCAGTTGCCTGATCCTCTACAGCAGGGTTCCACCACCTGTCAAAGTGAAATACATGATTGGCTCTGGTAAGCGTTATGCCCACGCCTCCGGCCTTGACTGAGAGGATGAACACTGATGGGATGTCTCTTGACTGAAATTCATCTATCATGGCCTCCCTTGTCTTTCTGGATACGCCGCCGTGAAGAAAGTATATTGGCGTCTTGAGCTCTTTTCTAAAGACAGGCGCCATGGCATCTCCCGCCTCCCTGAACTGAGTGAACACGAGGGCGCTTTCTCCCCTGTCCCGCACCTCATGGAGCATATCCAGTATGCGGTCAAGCTTCATGGAGCGCTCTCTTGAAAAGGGGCTCCCGTCCTGAAGGAACTGGGCAGGATGATTGCATATCTGTTTGAGCCTCAGGAGCGTAGAGAGCATGAAACCTCGCCGTTCCATCCCTTCCTTATCCTCAATGTTCTTTTCCACCTCTCTCACCAACGCCTCATAGAGGGAGGCCTGTTCCCGTGTAAGATTGCAATAGACCTTTTGTTCCACCTTGTCAGGAAGGTCTTTTATAATGGCCTTGTCAGTCTTGAGGCGTCTCAGGATAAATGGCTGGACAAGCGTCTTTAATCGTTTAAGTTTATGTGTATCGCCGCCCTTTTGGATGGGGATCTCAAAATGTTTCTTGAAGCTGCTGATTGTCCCTAAGTAGCCAGGGTTGAGGAAGTGAAAGATTGACCAGATGTCCATGAGCCTGTTTTCCACAGGCGTTCCTGTAAGGGCAATCCTCACCGGGGCATTGAGCTTAAAGAGCAACTTTGCCTGTTTTGATGCAGGGTTCTTTATATTCTGGGCCTCATCCACCACTATCCGCCACCAATCTACGGCCTTAAGGATACTGTGGTCATTTCTCATCGTTCCATAGGATGTAATGACCAGATGGCGCTCATCCGCCCTTTCTTTAAATTCCTTTTTGGTCTTTGCCCTTCCGGGGCCGTGGTGGATCATAACCTTAATATGCGGGGCAAACCGCTGTATCTCCTTTCTCCAGTTTCCAAGGACAGATGTCGGTGCAAGAAGCAGGGTCTTTTTGCCATTTATCCCCGCCTTTACCATTAGGGCTATTACCTGAATCGTCTTTCCAAGACCCATATCATCGGCAAGCAGCGCTCCAAGCCCAGTCCTCTCCATAAACCAGAGCCACGAAAGCCCCCTCTTCTGATAATCTCTCAGGGTGCACTTGAGTTCAGAAGGCTCGTCTTCAATGGTGAGCTTGCATGAGCGCATCTCATTGATTACCTGCGCAAGCCCCTTGTCAGCCACCATTTCCACATCAATCTTTTCGTCAAGGCCATGTGCCTCCATGTAGCCAACGGCCTGAATAAGCCCCATCTCATCACCTTTAAACCTATTGGATGCAAGGAGTCTTGCGGCCTCTTTCAACTCTTCACGGTCTATAATGACCCACTCTCCCCTTATTTTGAGAAGCTCCTCCTTGGACTCTACCAGCGTCTCCCATTCCTTATCCGTAAGAATATGGTCTCCAAGGGCAATCTCAGGATGGAATTTCACTACATGATCAAGGGTAAAGTAGCCGCTTCCGGAGGAATCCGCCTGCGCCTCACCTCTGGACTTTGCATAAAGCCTTGCCCTGAGCCTTAACCTCAGGCGTCTTCTTGCACTCTGACTGAGCTCTTTAGGGATAAATACCTTAAAGCCTGCCGCCTCAAGCACAGGGGAATGATCCTTTAAAAATTCCAGCGCCTCGTTACGCTCAAGCACGGTCTCAGCAGGCGCATCTTCATTTAACGTGCGCCAGAGCAGGGGATAAATCCTTGCTGCCTGAGCCATCTGAGGGAACAGGCGATTTTCAGGGTCTTTTCCTATGATGGCAGCCATATCTTTGCGTTCTTTTGGACCAAGCCCCCATAGCCTTAAAAGGGGCAGCATAAAAGAAGGGTCTTTTTGCGGGATGAGAAACCATTCTATGCGCCACCTTTCTCTCTTTCCCTCTGGAAGATGGAGCTTGAACCCAAGCCTGATATCTGACCCCTCCTCACTCAGTTCCCTGTCTAAGACTACCCTGTCACGCCACCCCTTCCATGCCAGATACTGTTCCACAGGGGAGAAACCGCTGTCCATATAACTGTTTGCAGCGCTGAGAACCCTATCGTCCACTATATCCCATGGCATAAACAGGGGATTAAGCCATGTGCCACTAAACTTTTTTGTAATCCTCTGAGGATATTTCCGGCAACGAAGTTCCATGTCCACATTTACCGAAATGAAATGCAGGCAGATGTCCTTTGGAGCATGGACTGAGTTATTAAAATACAGACATACCTCAGGCATATTTCTGGCAAAATAATCTATCAATTCATCAAGGTCATTAAGCATTGGCTCCCAGAAAGGGACAAATAACTCCCTTTTTTTTCTTTGTAACCTTACAGGGGAGATGGCAGGCAAAAATGCCTCCGCGCTTAACATGTCCTTTACTGCAAGGGAAAAATCCCTCCAGAACCTCATGGATACTGCCGGCCGTCCAAGGTCATTGGCGTCATTCAGAAGAGAATATATGTCGTCCATATATAAAAGGGGCCTTTTTATAACGATCCCTGTAGCATCAAAGGGATAGAGTTTAAGGTATCCTTGAGCGTTTGCGATATCTATCCCCTCATCAATCATGGCATCCACAGAGGGGAGGGGGCGTTTGTCTGTCGTGCAGGGAAGCATCAAAGATACATTGGAGATATGAAACTCGTCTTCAATAGGGGAGGGAAGGGCTTTTTCAAGGGTATCCGCCACTTCCTTCGCCATTGCCTTTGAAACTGAGAATCTGTCGCTACTCCCGCTATTTTCCATCCATATTACCATCTCTCCCGCATTGAGATATGGCCTTGAAACATCAGGCATCCATAACGCATGAAAGATATAAGACATTTAAGAACTCCTTTCTCCCCTTTTTATGGATTAGCGCATGACGACTTCTATTTTAAACCTAAATCAAATCCCATATCAATACAATCTTTCAAACGCCTTTTCATATAATCTGTTATTCCCAGTAACTTTCCTTGTAAGCGGGTCATAAAAAAATATTTCTTTTTGGGCCAAAAAGTCTATAATCTTTACCATTATATCAGAATCACTCTCTTTAATCTCAAAAAAACCCTTATCAATAATTATTTTTGCTAATTTTTTAAACTCTTTTTTCTCTTGTTCTGACAGAAATCTTCTCATAACATCAATAATCTCACTTAAAATAATTTCAACTTCGCCGTCTAAATACTTTTTTAATAAATCAAATGACTTTATTTTTCTGAACATTTTCTGAATTAATGGGATGCATCCTCCTAAATATTCCCATATAAGTTCTTTATCTAAGGATGAATTTAATTCTTTCATTTTATATTCTAAATACTCAAATGTTGTCTCTTTGCCTAAATGATCAATCTTTTTAAATTCGCTTGTTAGTTTCAATCTTGCGTCATTATAAATTCTTTCAATAAATATTGTGTTTGAGCTGAGTATTATTACGTGTGAAAGATGAGTTTCTTTTGTAAGCCTTACGCAAAAATTCAAAAATTCTTTAAGCAGCTCTTTTTCTCCATTATAGTAAATGGCTTCTAAAGTTTGTATCTCATCTATTGCTATTAACTTGATTTTATTAATTTTTTTAAGTTTTTCAATTAGTTCATTAAATAAATTCTTTTTTTTGCTCTTGATTTTTTCCAATGTGTTAGCTTCTAATTTTATGACTCCGATATTAAATCCAGCTTTAACTTCAGCGCTAAAATCATCTTCTTCTCCTTCGGCCTCTTCAAAAAAACTATTTATAAAACTATCATAGCTTCCTATCATTAATCCCCTAAAATTTATATATTTAATCCAGTACCTATCAAATATTTTTAAATTAGATGTCAGTTCCTTCTCTATTACGTATTCAATAAGCGAAGTTTTGCCTGTTGATTTCGGGCCATATATCCAGAGGATCTCTTTTGGAATATAATTTATCCAATCTTTTAAAAACGCTATCTCCTCTTCTCTATTTATAAACTCATCCCCTCTAAATTCCGTTATCTTCATATTTCTTCCTTTTTAATTGCCAATTATTTCTTTAACTGCATCAAGCACTGTAGGCGCAATCCTTACGCCTTTAAACTCACTTCTTATCCTTACCTTTGGCGCAAAGTCTTTGCCCTTTCCTGTAAGCACAAGATATGGGCTTATGTTAGCGTTTATCCCTGCCTCAATATCCCTTAAATTGTCTCCTATCATATAGGAGGAGGAGTCAAGCGTCAGGCCAAGCTCCTCTGCTGCCTTGAAGATAAGCCCTGCAAGGGGCTTTCGGCAATTGCAGGGGCCTGTAATGGCAGGGTGATGCGGGCAATAATAAAATGCGTCAATTGCGGCACTGTCTGAATTATCTGATATGCCTGAGGCAGTCAGGGGCCTGTATTTTAAGAGGTCGTCATTGAGCCTTTTATGCACCTTATCTATGGCTGATATGGGGAAATAGCCGCGAGCTGCACCTGACTGGTTGGTAACTACTACGACCCTAAAGCCATGTTGCCTTAATAGCCGGATCGCCTCCTTTGCCCCTTTAATCCATCTTATATCTTCAACCCTTGAGAGATAGCCTATATCTTCTATGATTGTCCCATCTCTATCTAAAAATACCGCATGTTGTATCATTGTCTTATTTCTTATACGCCTGCATGGCGTTATTATTTATTTAGGATACAGGATATTCTATGTAGAAAAGAAAGACAAGACGCATTATATATATTGCAATGCATAGTTACGTAATCTCATAGGCTATAAAAACTTGACTGGAGAAAGAGATAAATGAAAAAAATAATAATTCCCGTAATAACTCCACTTGTTGCAATTATATCTTTTATATTGCTCTCATCTATAGGTCTTATAATCTCTTTGTTTAGCCGCAAGGGAGAAGATGCCCTTCATATACTTGGAAGGATATGGGCGAGGATAATATTTTCCTGCGCTGGCATAAAGATGACTGTAACGGGTCAGGAGAACATATTAAAGGATGAGCCAGTCGTCTTTGCATCAAATCATCAGAGCCAGTTTGATATACTTGCCCTTTACCTTGCCCTTCCTGTTCAATTCAGGTTTGTGGTAAAAAAAGAGCTTTTCAATATCCCTTTTTTTGGTCTGGCGATGAAAAAGACAGGCTATGTCCCTATTGACAGAAGCGGGGGCAAAAGGGCGCTAAAGAGCCTGAGAGAGGCAGTAAGGCGTTTAACGGATGGCAAGCGCCTTGTGGTGTTTCCAGAGGGCACAAGGAGCAAGGATGGAAGGCTTCTTCCATTTAAGGCAGGCGCCCTGTTAATAGCGCATAAGGCAAAGGTAAAGATTATACCAGTAGGCATTAAGGGGACAAAAGACGCATTGCCCAAAGGAAGCCTCTGGATAAGGCCTGCAACAGTAGAGGTCAATATTGGAAGGCCAATTGATACAAGCGAATTTTGTCGTAGCTCATGGAAAGAAGACCTTACTGAGGCAGTAAGGGAAGAGGTTAAAAGGCTTATTGATTAAAATTTGTGATATTATATTTTTCTATCTTTCTTCTAAGCGTATCCTTAGATATGCCCAACTCCCTGCATGTAGCCAGTTTTTTCCAGCGATTTCTTTTAAGCGCTGCCTTAATTGCCTCTTTTTCTATCTCTTCAAGGGTCATAGGAACAGGGGGGCTGAATGATTTTTCTGAGCTTAACCTCATATCTTCAGGGTTAAACGGCTCAGGCAGGTGCTCAGGCTCAATATACTCGCCTCTACATAATATAAAGGCATATTCTATGATATTTTCAAGCTCTCTTATATTGCCGGGGTAGTCATATCTCATTAAGAGGTCAAGGGCGGCATATGATATGCCCTTTATCTCTTTGCCCTGTTCCATATTGAGTTTTTTTATAAAGTAGTCAACTAAAAGGGGGATATCTTCAAGCCTCTTTCTCAGTGGCGGAAGCATGATTTTTACCACATTCAGACGATAAAAGAGGTCTTCACGAAATTTGCCTTCCTTAACAAGCTGTCCAATGTCCTTATTGGTGGCAGCCAGTATGCGGACATCCGCCTTTAGGCTTACATTTGAGCCAAGGGGCTCATAGACCTTTTCTTGAAGCACGCGCAGGAGCTTTACCTGAAGAGCCTGTGAGATGTCCCCTATCTCATCAAGGAAAATAGTGCCCTTTTCGGCTGCCTGAAATCTTCCTGCCCTATCCTGTTTTGCGTCAGTAAACGCCCCTTTCTTATAGCCAAAGAGCTCTGATTCAAGCAGTGTGTCAGGAAGCGCCCCACAGTTTACCGCTATAAAAGGCCCATCCTTTCTTGAGCTTAAGTTATGTATCGCCCTTGCTATAAGCTCCTTTCCTGTGCCGCTTTCCCCGAGTATAAGGACATTGCTTTCACTCTTCGCTATATCTGGCATAATAGAGAATATCTTTTGCATTGCAGGGCTTTTTGATATTATATCAGAAAAAATATATTTCTGGGTAATTTTTCGCCTTAATGCAGTTATTGTGCTTATATCTCTAAATGTCTCAACCCCGCCTATAAGATTGCCGTCAGTATCAAGCAGGGGAGAAGCGCTTATGCTTACGGGTATTTTTGCGCCGTCTGCCTTTTCTATTGTTATTGCCCTGTTCGATATTGACCTTCTCTGTCCAATGCTCCTTGCAAGCAGGCAGTCTGAGCCGCAGATGCTTGACTTAAATATCTCATTGCACCTCTTTCCTATTGCCTCATCTGCCTTATAGCCTGTTATTAACTCTGATGCCCTGTTAAAAGAGGTAATGCGCCAGTCCTTATCTACTGTAAAGACCCCATCAGCAATACAATTTACTATTATATCCCTTTGAAACTCCAGTGACTGGTCTTGAAATGTCTCAACCCCGCCTATGATGTTGCCTCTATCATCAAGAAGTGGCGAGGCGGCAATCCTTATAGGGATGATGCGGCCATCCTTATGTCTTATGAATACAGGGGAACGCTCAAAGGTCTTTCCTGTCTCTATGCTCTTTATAAGGGCGCACTGTATGCCGCAAAGGCTTGATTGAAAGACCTCATGACACTTTTTGCCTATTGTCTCATCCTCGGAATAGCCTGTTATCTTGGATACTGCCTTATTAATGGCTGTTATTTTACCAGTCTTATCAATTGTAAACACTCCGTCTGTAATATTGTTTAAAATAAGATTTTGCTGAACATATTGCCTTATATCTTTAAATAATTCAATCCCGCCATGAAAGTTGCCATCTTTATCAAAAATAGGGATTGCGTCAATATTTACAGGCACCTCTGTGCCTTCTTTAGTCAGAATAAATCCAGAAACCCCCTCTATGGCCCGCCTTTTTCCCT
>JALWQB010000247.1 GCA_026994795.1 Deltaproteobacteria bacterium | reverse complement strand
GATTATCTATAATTACCCCAGAGATAAGCCCCGCATCTCCGGTAGGATACAGGTTGTAACCCTCTGACATCTCCTTTGAGGTAATATTTACAACGCCCTTTTGCAGCCTGTGAACAATCGCCGCCGGGCCATTTATATTTATTGGGCCTAATTCATCCGTCTTCGCAGGCTCCGGTAAAAAAACAAGGCTGAGGCCAACCGCTAAGGAGAGGACGAGCCTGTATATCACAAATGGAACAAAAGAATGTTTCTTTAAGAAATTCATTAAAAAATGGATTACTAATAGCCCGGAGATAAATGCAGCCATCATTGATAGTAATAATGTAGCAATATCCAATTCAGTCCCTCTTGTATTTATATGTTTTATTGCCTCAACTAAGCCTGCCCCCATAATAATAGGACAAGACAGCAGAAATGAAAAGCGTGCAGCCTCTTCCCTCTTTAACCCTAAAAACAGGGCGGCGCTCATTGTTATGCCGCTCCTTGACACCCCCGGCGCCAGCGCAAGACATTGAGAAAGGCCTATGATAATAGCGTCAGAGAGCCCCATATCATAAAGCCTCCTCTTTAATGAGCCTGTTTTGTCAGCAAAATACATTATTATCCCCGCGATAAAAAGGGTGAATACGACAACCCACGGGCTCCTCAAATGTTCTTTTATAATATTCTCAAATAAGATACCAATAATTCCAGCAGGAATTGTCCCAATTATGATTAAAAATAAAGGCTTTCTGTCTGTAATAATCATACTAATCCAATCCCTCCCAAAATAGACAAGGATCGCCCCAAGGCTTCCTATATGAAGCATGACATCAAAAAATATATTAGCGCTGCCATCTAATCCAAACAGATGCTCTAATAAGACCAGATGCCCTGAGCTTGATATGGGAAGAAGCTCTGTAACCCCCTGAACAACCCCAAGGACAACCGCTATAAAAGGCGTAACTTCATCCATAGGGTATCGTAATATACGATTAAGCGTCTTATGTAAAGTTAAATATAAGCCATACCTTCCTTAAAATGTCTTTATGCCCTTATAATAAAATACTTGCTTTTAAGTTATTGACTTTTATCACATTAAAGCTATAATTTTTTTTAGTTTATAAAAAAAAACTATTTTATATTTGCCGTGCAGGATTTAGGCAGAAGGGTCAGTAGATATATATCGCTAAATAATAAGTTGTTTGTAAGCTATTAAGATATATATTAAGGACAAGGTTATTTTTTTGAATTTTTCAATAGATATCATACTGATATATTGGGCGTTTCTTGGGACCGGAATAATATTTTTTGTTCTCTCTCTATATGTGTTTTTAAATATTAAACACCATGTAGCTCATTTGCAGTCTTTACTGGAGATATTTGAGCAGAGCAGCTATGAGCTTGATACATTCTTAAAGGTATTGCCTGAATTTATAGCAAAGAGGACAAGGGCGTCAGGCGTAAAGATATTTTGGGGCATAGGCGATGATAAGGAGGAGTTTTTTTATGGACACAAGGCGTTTTTTACAATTGCGAAGGATATTAAGCTGGGAGACCTGTCTTTAACCATAGAAACCTATAGATACCTGCCAGTATTTTCAGAAGAAAGGGCATATGCAGAGTTATTCATAACCCTTTCAATGATAATGATAGGTGTAAGCTATCATATTGAGAAACGGGCGATGGATGAAAAGATAAAGGCAATAGACAGAATGAGCGTTTCTTATTTGCATGATTTAAAAAATATATGCCAATTTCTCAGGGTATTAGAAGGCAATATAGAGATCATTAAGGGAAAAGAGGGGCTTAATCTATTGCCCAAAATATCTGAAGGGCTGAATACTGCGATAGAGAGGATGGAAAGGCTTATTGAGATTATTGCTATTAAAAAAGAGGAGTATTCTCAAAATACAGGTGGAGAAGAGGGCGCTGACAGCCTTAACAGTATCAGCGAAAAGCCATCTCAAGGGGAAGCAATAAGACAGATAGAGGCCATAGAATATATAGGTCTTAAAGAGACGATTGATAAAGTGTGTAATTTGTTGGCAGGGGCGCAGGAGAGGGTGGAAAACCTTGTTCCAATAGGGATAAAAGTTAAAATAGACAAAAAATTACTTGAAACCATATTAGAAAATATTATAAAAAACTCTTTAGATAAGGTAGTAGATAAAGAGGATTTAAGGGTTCAAATAAGGTCATCTTACATGGATGAGCGTTTTGAGATTATCATTGAGGATAACGGGCCTCCCATAAAGGAGGGCATAAAGAGAAATATATTTAAGCCCTTTTTTACCACCAAGAATGGGGGCAGCGGCATTGGCCTGTTTCAGGTCAAACAGAATATAGAAAAGGTTGGGGGCAATATAGAAATATTTAACAGGACGTCCCCTCAAGAAGGGGTAGTATGCAAGATAAGACTGCCTTTGAGGCTTGTAACAGGAGGAGAAGGCCATGAATATTGATATTAATAGGATATTAAAGATAAGTAGCAGGTTAGATGCGTCTTCAGGGTATTTTAGCCCTATGTTCCACTTTATATTGATGTTTGTTTTTTTCGGCCTTTCTTTATTGGTTTTACAGGGTATTTCAATGGCGTCGCTTGAGGGCGATGAGGTTGAGGTGATGCGTGGCGCAGGGGATCAGCAGAACCCTCATATTATATATCTTCCTGATAGAGAGCTCTATTTTGTTGTATGGGAAGACTGGGCGGATATGGCAGATAGCGGGGCGAACATATATGGGCAGTTCTTTGACTCCAATGGCACTCCATGTCTGAGCTCAAAGGTCTTAATCTCCCGTTATGGCGGCGATAGCGGGGCTAACAGCAGCGCTATGGGTCTTAGCGGACATCAGACTGCCCCAAGGGTGGCTTATAGAAACGCTGCCTATGTAAGCGGAGGGGGCAATGATACCCTCCTTATCGTATGGCAGGATACGCGATATGATGACGCTGATGGCAATGGAACAATAGATAGCGGTGAAAAAGGCTATATCGGCTATATAGCCTTGACGCTTAGAGACGGGTTTAATTCAACAGCTTGCGATAACGCATCAAAGCTGAGGTTTTCTAATGACCAGTTAGTAAGTTTTGTCCCCACATTTAGGAAGGATAATGGTTTTAGTAATAGTGATGCCAAGCTCCTGTCAAGGGCTGTCCCCAAGGTGGATTTTGACCCTTCAAGGGATAGGTTCTGGATGGCGTGGGTAGAGTCTATTACTTCAAGAAAGAGGGTATATTTCAGGTCATTTTATTGTTATAGCGGGAGCAACGCCACTCTTAATGGTCAGTGCGCCTCAGGAAGGGTATATGGAGAGGCATGGGGTGATGTGTTGATACCGGGATATGTAGCTGTAAGTGGACTGAATCCAGCAAGCGCTGTCTATGGGCCTACTATAGTAGCAAGCGATAACGACACCAATTCTACTGGTACACTTGAACATGCTGAGACAATGAAATTATATTCGTCAAGCCGTTCTGATACTGAAGAGGTGAGGACATATACATATTTTACTGATGTCAATAATGTTGACATAAAGTGCGATAAGTCCGCCCCTGAGTGTCTGCTGGTATGGGAGGGGCGGAGAAAGAGGCTGACTATTACCTCAAGCTGTGAGATCGGCACAGATGTTGGTGGAGATAATGATAAGACATGTGATGATTTAGATGATATTGTAACCCATGAGTGGGAAGTAGATGCCTATGATGATGAGGATGAAGAAGATGATTATGTCCATATCTATGGCATGTTTGACAAGAATATAAAACTTTCAGTAGTTGCAGACAGGATAAGCTCTTCTTTAACTGCTGATCAATACTATCCTGCCCTTGGCATAGACCCATCTTCAAAGCGTTTTCTTGTAGCATGGGAAGACCTTCGCGATGGGGTAAATACAAAGATATATGGCCAGCTCTATCATTCTGGCGGTGGGGCATATAATCAGAATTTTATCATCTCATATCAGGATACTGACAGCGACGGCTCTCAGGATACGAATGTGGCGAACTCCCGTCAGACCCGCCCATCTATAGGCTATGACCCTATTAACCAGCGATTCTTCGTAATATGGCAGGACTCAAGGGGAGGTAGTCTTTCTCTTGAAAACCTTGATATATACGGCCAGTTTGTTGATGTTGAAGGAAGCCTCAGGGGTAATAATTATGGTATCTCAACAGCGACTTTCAATCAGTATATCCCTGTAGTCGCCTTTTCAAACGCCAACAGTCAATATATGGCGGTATGGAAGGACGCAAGGAATGCGAGGACAGTAGGGAATGGTTCTGATGTATATGGTCAAAGGTTTACGATAGGCCAGCCTCAGCTTCAGATACTGGAGACTGACTATACCGCTCTTTCTCCCTTGCTTTTGGATATGGGGAGCATATTAGTCGGAGAGCGTGCAGAGCATACCCTTATCCTTAAAAATACTGGGGATACGCAGATTGAAATTACTAATATCGTTGGGCCATCAAGCCCGTTTGGAAAGGATAGCAGCATTAGTGGATTACGTCTTCAGCCCAATGGTGAGATCGCCCTTACTCTAAGTTTTGAGCCAACTGATACGGGGACATTTCCGGGGAATTTCACAATAGACTCTGATGCCTTTAAGCCAACTGTATATCTTCAGGGTATTGGCGTATCTGCTGTGAGCCCGAGCGCTGATACGCTTATCTTTCCTACGACTACGGTAAATAGCGCCTCTTCAAAGAGCCTTACGCTTACAAATAATTCAACATCGCCATTTCAGATAGAAGATATCAGTATAAGCGATTCTTTCACTTATTCTGGAATAAGTGAGGGGGATACTATTGACGGATTGGGCTCTAAGATCGTTACGGTCTCATTTAATCCATCATCTGCAGACGATGTTTCAGGGAGTATGAATATAACACTGGCGGGCCAGGTTTCTCCGATTATTATTACACTTACAGGCAGCGGTGTAGAGGAAGAAGGCATCGCCCGCGTTCATGTTACGCCAACATCAATTGATTTTGGAAGCGTTCAAAAGGGAAGTTATTCCTTAAAAAAGCTCTTTTATATAAATACAGGTCAGGCAGACCTTAGATTTGACAATACAACATGGTCAGTTGATAATGGCAATTTTAATATAACCATTGATGATGTCAATCTCACAACAGGCGACCTGAAAGAGGTTACAGTAAATGCCACCGCAAACTCTACAGGTTACCATAGGGGAAGATGGGCGGGGGTATTGACTGGTGGAGACAGCCCAATTACTGGCACAAATGTAACGCTTACAGCCATAGTTTATGGGTTTAACGGGAGCATTGAAGTAGTATATAACAATGCCACAATAACATCAATGGAGTTTCCTTTTACTCAGGCTGGGAGCTCTTCGCGAAAGACATTTTATCTTGTTAATGGGGCGAACGATACATCCTCTTTTAATATTACTATAGATAATGGTAATTTTACCCTGGCTTGTAATTCAACCCCTAAAAGGAATACTGTTATCGACAGCCTTGATGCAGGTGACAATGAATCATTTTGCGTAACATTTTCTCCTAGCTCTGAAGGAGAATACAATGCCACAATATCCATTAACGCCACAAGCGCTACATTGCGGTGCGGGCTAAACGCCACCTGCAATAATGTTACTGTATCTGGCATTGCCGTAACATCTTCCGGGAGCAACATAACAGTATCCGCCTCTGAATTAAACTTTGGCCAGATAGATGTAGGATCATCAAGCTCACAGGATGTTTCAGTAACAAATATGGAAAATACTTATGTAGATATTTCAGCCTCTATTACAAGTGGAAGTTCCTTATTTTCTGTCTCTCCTTCATCTTATTCATCAGTATTGCCAGGGGCAACAGTTACATTTTCCATCTCTTACGCGCCAACGAATTCCTCTATAAGAGATACAGGAACATTGAAGTTTACATCTGATATTGGCAATGAGACCGTATCTCTTTCTGGAAGCGCCATTGGAGGCGATAAGACTTACTATCTTAGCGCCAATTCAAAGAGTTTTTCAGCCGATGTAGGAGAGCATGATTTTAGCTATATTGAGCTCACTAACCTTACATCTTCAAACATGACAGTTACTATTGGAGACCTTCCATCCTCTCCATTTTCTGTTATATGGCCTGCTTCTCTCAAAAAAGATAGCTCTTTCACCATAACGGCAGGGGCTAAAAAGAGGATACAGTTTGATTTTGCCCCTTCTTCTTCCGGCAGTTATTCTGACTCGCTTGTCTTGTATCTCAGTGGAGATGGCCTGAGCTTTGTGGTTGAGGAGATAACCTTATCAGGAACCGTACAAGACCAAGATACTACAACAACCGCTGCCGCCTCATTGACAATTAATGGTTATACAGATGCTAATGTTACCATAGACTTTGGGACAATTTCTGTCGGAGACGAGGGAGTTGAGGTTGTCCCGATGGAAAATACAGGCGATGTCGTTTTGACGCTCTTACATACTACCCAGATAAAGTCTCCTTTTTCCATATCATCCTTACCCTCTTCTATCTCAACAGGTGAGGAGAAATTATTATTAATAAAGTTCATCCCTTCCGTCTCTGGAAATTATACCCAGTCTTTAAAGATGTATTTTGATAAAAAAGTTGGCGCAGAACCTTCTCGTTACAGGCGTATCATAAAGCTCAAAGGGTATGCATGGAATGAGCAAGAAGAGGAAGCATCTAATACTTCTAATACTTCCTCCTGCGCCTCTTATAGTAAGAGGACAATGGCATATCTATACTCTATGGGTAAGCTTTCTATTTCTCCAGCCTCTATAGACTTTGGTAATATAACAGTAGGAGATTATAAAATAAAGACTATTACAATTCAAAATAAGAGTTCAAGTTTTGCTGTCACATTAGATGGATTAAGGACGCCAATATCTGTGTTTAAGCTCTTAACCTCACAGAAGACCCCTTTAAGGCCATCTAAAATCTGTATTCCGCCATCAAGTGATGTTACTATAAATGTTAAATTCATTCCTGAAACAGGAGGGTTCTTTAACGATGATTTGATTTTTATACAGGGAGATGATGAGCTAAAAGTGAGCTTAAGAGGAAAAGCAGCATATCAAAAGGCATCATCTTCTAATGCCTCTTCTTCATCCTCAGGGGGGGCTTTTAGTATTAGTCCAGCTAAGTTAGACTTTGGTGAAGTTAAGGTAAATACTTCTTCTGAAAAAGAATTAACCCTTAGCGGGAGTGATAAGTGGATTGATGTAAGGTTGCCTGATAAACCCTTCAGCATAGAAGATATAAAAAGAAGATTTAAACTCTCAGACTACAGCTCTCTTAAAGTAACTTTTACTCCATATAAGACAGGATATTTTGCAGATACAGTTGACTTTCTGCCAGAAGGCAGCTATAAGCCCGTGCAAGTGCGTCTGACAGGCAAGGGAGTAGAGACAGTATCGTCTGAAGAAAAGGAAACTTCCGTATGGGTTAAAGATGTGGTCAATGGCCCTGATATTATGGTGCTTGCTAATGGCCTTAAACGATTGGAGGTATCAGACGGCGATATTTTAAATATATGGAGAGGACTTACTTTAAATGAATTTAAAGAACAGATTGCAGACCTTTATACAATAATAATAACGCCTGATGAAAAGATATTTTCTGTAACAGATGGAGGCGTGGTAGAAGGGCTTGTGCCTGAAAAGGGCGCGTCTCCCCTTGAAGATATAGATTTTGAACTGTTATTTAAGGATATTCCTACAGTGTTTCTCTCTAATGGAACATGGAGGGTATGCCTTGGATTTATAACTCAGACAAAGGAGCTTGCTTATGAATGCGCCAATATTGAAAAGAGGTAGTTTAGCTATATTGATTTTGATATCCTTTTTAATGCTGAAGGCCGTGATGGATATGGAGGCCATCGCCTCTATATTAAATGAGGAAGTTGACTTAGTATCATTAGATGGCTCTACTGGAACCCAGTATAATCAGCAAAATCCTTTTCTCTTATTTCTCCCTGATAGACACATCTATTTTCTGGTATGGGAAGACTGGCGTAACGGAAATGCGGACATTTATGGGAGGTTTATAACCCCAGATGGCAATTTATGCGGCAGGGAGTTTGTGATCGTAAATGCGCTTGGCAATCAATTAAAGCCAATGGCCGCCTACAGGTATAGGGGGTTTACTGGAGATAAGATACTGGTGGTATGGCAGGATAGCAGGGGGAATGAAGAGGGGGGATATATATATTTTTCTACTATTGATTTAGGTGAACTTGATGGAGGAGATAATGCCGCTTGCACATCTATTGCTGATCTGGATAGTAAGGGTCTAATATCTGTAAATGAGGAATCTTCAGTGCCTTATAAGCAATACACGGGAGAGGATACTCTATTGGGAAGGGAGTCGCCTGATGTGGCTTATTTACCCGGGGCGGATACTTTTTTGCTTGCATGGACTGAGTATAGAAAGGGAGGGAAATTTATACAGTTTTATACAGGCTTTTCTTGTGCTGATGAAGGCTCTGGGAACTGTCCATATAATAGGTCATATAGTGCGTTATCGTTTGGAGACGGGACATTTATTGGATATGCAAGGCTATCAGGGGCTAATTTAGAATACTCTGTAAATCCTGATATTGTCAGGACAGACCATGAAGCTACCAATGATTTTCATAACGTAAGAAGATTGGTCAGGCAATATATCCGAGGAGATACAACTATTACCGAATATAAAAAATATGAATTTTATGATTCTATTGGGAATGCAAGGGTAGTGGCTGATATTAATAGCAATAAGGGGTTATTTTTATGGACGGGCCAGAGAAATATTATTGAAATAAATTCTGTCTGTACGCCAACAGGGGGAGAAGGAGCATTATGCGGGACAAGAAATTGTCAGTGTATAAGAGAAACTACTACTGAAGGTGGAGAGACATCATGTGAGACATGGGAAGTAGATACAGTATGTGATGATAGAGATGATGTAATTGTTCATGAAGAGACCATTACTTCTGAGAGTTATACTGAAGTTGCCGGTATTTTTGATATAAATATTGGAATGACTACAAGTTCTATGCGTTTTAGTTCAAAGTCCACATCTTCATCAGAAGAGGAGTCCTCTACTTATTACGGCACCTTTTATCCCAATGGCGCATTTGACCCTATTACAGGCCGCTTTTTAATAGCATGGGAGGACCTTGGCGCTGACGGCAAGGCCAAGATATGGGGGAGGCTTGTAAATAGCAGCGGGATATTTTATGGGCCTTCCTTTATAATTTCCTATGAAGACATAGATGAAGATGGCCAGATTGATGAATATATAAGGACATCTCGCCAGACATCTCCCTATGTCGCCTTTGACCCGATTAACCAGCGGTTTTTTATAGCATGGGAGGATGATAGGAATGGACAGTATTCTCTTGAAAATCTTGATATCTATGGGCAATTCATAGATTCAGAAGGTAGTTTCAGGGGGAATAATTTTGTTATTACAACAAATAGTTATAATCAATGGTTTCCAGTGATGGCATTTGACCATGATAATGCCCGCTTCCTTGCTGTGTGGAAAGATGCTCGTTTTTCAAGGGAATTTTGTGGCGTAACTGCCTGTGGCTCAGAGATATTTGGACGTCTTTTTGACCTCGGACAACCAAGACTATATATTTTAAATAGCGATGGCGTGCCATTAGTGCCGCCAGTGATAAATTTTAAAAATTTACAGGGGACAGCATCTATTAATTTAGAGCTTGCCAACAGAGGAGATGCGCTATTAAGACTTGACTGCATAGTTCAGCCGTCAACCCCTTTTTCTGTGGATAATTTGCCAGATGCACTGCAAGGATGTGATGATGGTTCGTCTTTACAGCTTTTGCCTGATTCCTCTATAGAGCTTGCCATTACCGCCTCTCCTGAGGAAGAAGGTATGTTTGCCGATAAATTTATAGTAAAATCAGATGCAGGCGAATTGACTGTTAATCTGCAAGTTAATTCTCTTATAACAAAATCCAATCCCGCCCTTGTAAACATCAATCCCTCTACTGTAGATTTTTCTGAGGTTAAGACGGGAGAGACAGCATCCGTAGTGATAACATTTAAAAATAATGGCAATACAAAGGCTCAGATAGTGGCAGTTGACGGTTTGACTGAGCCTTTTTACATATCGGCTTTAGGCGCTGAAGAGACTGGTCAAACTGGAGGGCAGGGCCTTGTTGGAACAATAATAGAGGGTGGTGATGAACTGAAGGCATTAGTAAGATTTATTCCCCAAGAGGCAGGCTCTTATAGCGCAAATGTAAAGATACTTATGGATTATCAAACAGATACGCCTTTAATCCTCAAAATTAGCGGCGCTGCTAAGGAGACATTAACCGCTACTGATGAGAATGTGGTTCCTAATGTAACAATTACCCCATCTACGGTAAGTTTCCCGCCATTAAAGCCAAATGATACCTCATCTGTTGTGCTGACTTTAAAGAATACGGGCAATGCCAATGCCCAGATAGTGGCAGTTGATGGTTTGAGCAGCCCATTTTCTCTTTCATTATTGGGAGTAACTTTAACAAGTTCAATGGGTTCAACAGGTTCTCAGCAAGGGGGCCAGCAAGGAGAAAGCGCGAGCCTTGTTGGGACAGTATTGAATAGCGGAGAAGAAAAAAAGGCTCTATTAAGGTTTACTCCTCAAGAGACAGGAAATTATACCGCGCTTATAAAGATACTCATGGATTA
>JALWQB010000246.1 GCA_026994795.1 Deltaproteobacteria bacterium | reverse complement strand
TTCTTCTGTCAATCTTGGTAATTTAGGCAACTTTAACCCCTAAGGAAGTTGTCAGGATTTCCTGAGATAGACAATATTGTATTTCTTCTTCAGATAAGGTTTCAAGATAGAGTTCTATTGCCTTCTTTTATATTTTCAAAAACCTCTTCTAATGTATCACCTTGAGTATGACAGCCCTTTAACTCAGGACAGAAGGCAAAATATCCACATTTGTCTTTTCCAATCATTATGTTTACTTTCATCGTGCCCTATACCTATCGCTATTATTTCCCATGCATTCTGCTATTGCGCCATGAGAGTTTTAGATTACATTTTCTTTTATGAAGGATTTTTTGTCAATAATTGTTCCAGCATACAATGAAAAAGACAACATTAAAAGGCTTATTTATGAGATAAGGGAGGGTGCCAAGGCAACAGGGCTTCCCTATGAGATTATAATTGTAGATGATGGAAGCTCTGACGGGACAGCGGATTTATTAAAGGCGCTTGCCAAGGAGATACCTGAACTAATTGCAATTATCCTCAGGAAAAACTTTGGTCAGACTGCCGCAATGAAGGCAGGGTTTGACCATGCAAGGGGCAGTATTATATGCTCTCTGGATGCTGACCTTCAAAATGACCCTATGGACATACCAGAGCTCATAAAAAAGCTTAATGAGGGCTATGACCTTGTGAGCGGATGGCGCAAGGACAGAAAAGACCCTTTTATCTCAAGAAAGCTCCCATCCATGATAGCAAACTGGCTTATTGGAAGGGCCACTAACATAAGGCTGCACGATTATGGCTGTTCCCTTAAGGCATACAGGCATGATGTAGCCAAAAACCTGCATTTATATGGCGAGCTTCACAGGTTTATACCTGTCCTTGCAAGCGAATATGGCGCAAGGATAGCTGAAATCCCTGTAAATCACAGGCCAAGGGCGCATGGAAAGAGTAAATACGGCATAGGCCGCACCATAAGGGTAGTGCTTGACCTTATACTCATGCTCTTTTTTCAAAGGTTTGCAACAAGGCCTCTACAGTTCTTCGGCCTTACTGGCGGGCTTTTAACAATGCTTGGCATTGCAATAGAATTATACCTGTCATGGCTCAAGATCGTAATGGGGCAGGACATAGGCGGAAGGCCGCTTCTTATCCTTGGAATGCTCCTCATTATAACAGGGGTGGTGCTGCTTGGCATAGGGCTCCTTGCAGAGCTTGTTATAAGGACATATTTTGAGGCGTCAGGCAGAAAGATATATTCCATAAGGGAAAAGGTCTCTTGAGTTGTTGTAGAGGTTGTAGAGGTTGTAGAGGGGATAAAGGGGATAAAGGTGTAAAGGGGTAGAGGTTGTTAAAGACGATAAGGCCATATATTAAAAACCTATCAAGAATTGTCATAAGCCTTTTACTTATATCGTGGTTTTTAATAAATACTGACCTAAAAGGGCTTATAAATGCGATTAAGGGGCTTTCCTTAATAGATTATTCAACAGGGGTTTTTCTATATCTTGCCGCACAGGTTATAAGCTCCTTAAGGTGGTTTACCATATCTAAGGCGCTTGGGTTTCCTGGAAGTTTTAAGAAATATTTTAATTACTATATGGTAGGGATGTATTTTAATCTTTTTTTGCCAACAGGCATTGGCGGAGACTTTTTTAAGATACTTTATATATCAAAAGACCACCCGCACAAGCTAAAGGCCACATATACGATATTGATTGACAGGGGCCTTGGGCTTTGCGCAATGTTTACCATAGGGGCAATCGCCACCTTTATCACAAGGGAGAACCTCCCTGGCATTTTATCTGCAGGGCTTAAGGCTACAGGCATAATATCAGCAGCCTGTGTTGCTATGCTCTTTCCGTTGAGTCATATTGCCAGAAGGTTTTTTCCGTCCGTTCTCAAGAGGTATGAGGCGTTTTTTGTATTTATAAACAAAAAAGAGAGCATATTTAAGGCGTTTACCCTGTCTTTAATCATCCAGTCGCTCGGGATGGCGGTAGTGGCTGTGCTCGGGCATGGGATGAAGATAGGGCTTTCTCCGCTTTATTACTATGTTATCTTCCCTGTTATAGCGCTTTTAATTATCGCCCCTATCAGCTTTAATGGCATAGGGCTTAGAGAAGGTGGCTTTATATATTTTCTGTCTCTAAAGGGCGTCCCGCAAGAGACTGCCCTTGCCCTTAGCCTCTCATTTTTCAGCGTTCAGATAATAGCAAGCCTTGCAGGCGGGATAGTGTATGGCATTGGAGGGCATAAAAAGCAATGATAGAGGTTAGGCGTTAAGCCACGGCCTTGAAAGCCTTTCCTCAATGGCGCGCCTTGATACCACTCTTTCCCAGAGCTCCCAGCAGTTCTGAAATCAATTTTTCTGACTCTAAAAATTTCTGACTTTTTGTATAGTAAAATTGCGCATACACACCTGTAATGACCCTCATTTATTTCATGACCATCCATTTTTATTGCAAAAGTCTTTCAACAAACTGCTCTAAGTATAGCCTGTCCATAGATGGATTTGTCTTGATCAAGAGGTCAAATTCTGCCACATTCTGTATGGCCTGCTTTAAATCCAGTATAGTATAGGTCATTGCTACCTTCCAGAGGCTATAGATAGCGTATGGCTTGAGCTTATCCAAGGGATAGGGCAGGGGGCTACCAAGAGATTCCCCTATAGTTTTAAGAAATGTGTCCTTAAACTTATTAAAAGGGACCTGCTCTAAAGG
>JALWQB010000245.1 GCA_026994795.1 Deltaproteobacteria bacterium | reverse complement strand
GATGGCTGGCACCTTATTGTAGGCTCGCTTGTAAAGAGCTTCTTTTAAAGGGCTTCTTTTAAGAATATGCCCTGCCCTACCCTATTCCAATTTAAGGAGGAAACAATATGACACAGGACTTCATAGTTGGGCTTGCAAGGCACTCAGTGGAGCTTACGCTCCTCATAAGCCTTCCAATACTCGGGATTGGCCTTTTGGTCGGCCTTGCTGTAAGCATATTTCAGGCTGTAACGCAGATACAGGAGATGACACTTAGCTTTGTACCGAAGATTATAGCGGTTTTACTGGGGCTTCTCGTAACATTTCCGTGGATAATGAATAAGCTCATTGACTTTACCACAGGGCTTATAGAGCAGATACCAACAATCATAAGGTGAGTGTTCGGTGATGAGGGAGTTAGACCTTTATCTCTTTATGATAGAGCGTTTTTTAGTGTTTGTGATGGTGCTTGCACGCTTCGGGACCCTATTTTTCCTTATGCCTATATTCAGCTCAAGGACAATGCCTACACAGGTAAAGATAGCATTTGCAATAGTGGTCTCCTTAGTCCTTACCCCAATTGTCCCGTTGACCCCTGATGACATGCCAAAGGCTACTATTGAGTTCTTTCTCCTTATAATAAGCGAGCTCTTTATTGGAATGAGCCTTGCCCTTATAATGAGGCTCATTTTTTCAGGCCTACAAACAGCAGGACAGATTGTTGGGTTTCAAATAGGCTTTAGCGTTGCAAATGTGATGGACCCACAGACTGGAACGCAATCTGTTGTTATAGCTCAATTTGCCTATATATTCGCACTTCTCCTGTTTCTTTCAGCCAATGGCCATCACTACATAATAAGGACAATATATGACAGTTTCTGGCTCTTAAGGCCGGGGGAGCTCAATCTTTCAAAGCCAATACTTGACCTTATGATTGAGCTCGGGGCAAGGATGTTTATCCTGTCCGTCAAATTAATGGCGCCTGTTATGGCTGTATTGCTCCTTGCGCAGGTTGCGCTTGGCATTCTGGCAAAGACAGTGCCCCAGATGAATATGCTTATGATGAGCTTTGGAATAAACATAATACTTGGCCTCTTCTTCTTCGGGATAACGCTTCAGGTCTTCTGGCCTGTATTTGCAAAAGAGCTTGATATGGGCGTAAAGCTCATGCCAGGTCTTATTCAGGCATTTGCAGGGAGGTAGCGCAAGGTGGCTGACGAGGCATTTGAAGAACGATCAGAACAAGCTACCCCGAAACGACGAGAAGAAGCGAGAAAAAAGGGGCAGATTGCAAAGAGCAGAGAGCTTGCCTCTGTCTCTGTGCTGCTTGCAGGGCTCTTTACCATATACTGGACAAGCGCATTCTTCTACCACAACATCAATGCAACATTAAGGTATTATCTGAGACACATTGGAAGCATTGCCATAAATGACGCAAATGTCATAGGGCTATCATTTCTTGCAGTCAAACAATTCGCCATTATCATGGCGCCAATCCTTTTGGCGGTATTTATAATTGCAATATTGAGTAATGTGCTTCAATTCGGCTTCATATTTTCTGGAGAGGCGATAAAGCCAAAATTTTCCAAAATAAACCCTCTGGAGGGTTTTAAAAGGATATTTTCGCTCCAGTCCCTTGTTGAGCTTATAAAGAGCCTTTTAAAGGTGGCTGTTGTGGGCTATGTGGCATACAGCACAGTTGTCGGCGAGTTCGGGACATTGCCGCTTATGCTCCAAAAAGGGCCTTTTCAGATTATAGCCTATCTTGGAGGGGTGAGCTTTGAGATATTCTGGAAGTCATGCGCTGTAATACTCCTTCTTTCCATACTTGACTATATGTATCAGAGGTGGGAGTTTGAAAAGAGCATCAAGATGACCCGCCAGGAGATAAAGGAAGAGCATAAACAGACGGAAGGGGACCCGCATGTAAAGGCAAGGATAAGGAGCATCCAGAGGGAGATGGCAAGGCGCAGGATGATGGCTGAGGTGCCAAAGGCGGATGTGGTCATCACAAACCCGACGCGCCTTGCAGTGGCGCTTAAATATGTCCCAGGCGAGATGGAGGCGCCAAAGGTCACTGCAAAGGGCTCGGGCCTTGTTGCAAAGAGGATAAAGGAAATTGCAAGGGAGAATGATGTGCCTGTTGTTGAGAACAAGCCCCTTGCCCAGAGCCTCTTTAAACACTGTAAGATAGGAGACCTGATACCAGAAAGTCTATACAAGGTTGTTGCTGAGGTGCTTGCCTATGTGTATAGACTAAAGGGAAAGGTTAAGTAAGAAGTTAAGTAAAAGTAAAAGAAAAATGCTTGAGTAAAAGATGGCAGAGACGACAAGAAGGGGCATAGCCTCATATATACCAGTAGATGCGAATAATCTGCTTGCCGCAGGCGGTGTGCTGGCAATCCTTATGATAATGGTAATGCCGGTGCCTTCGCGCGCAATGGATGTGCTCCTTGCGTTTAACTTCACATTCAGCCTCCTCGTAATGCTCCTGTCTCTCTATATCGTAAGGCCCCTTGACTTTCCCATATTCCCGAGCCTGCTTCTATTGACCACGCTCTTCAGGCTCTCTCTCAATATCGCCTCAACAAGGCTTATCCTCCTAAACGGCCATACAGGCAGTGATGCAGCAGGAAAGGTTATAATGGGGTTTGGGCAATTCGTAGTTGGCGGAAACTTTGTGGTTGGCGCAATTATATTCGCCATACTGGTTATTATAAACTTTG
>JALWQB010000244.1 GCA_026994795.1 Deltaproteobacteria bacterium | reverse complement strand
GTAATATCCCTTACGAATTCTACCACCCCTGTTATCTCACCTGTAGTAGGATATCTGATGGGATAACAATAAATCTCTAACCACTCTATGGGGCTTCCCTTTAAACCCCTTACTATCTCAGTCTCTGTCTTTCCTGTCTGCATACAACGAAGGCTTGGGCATGGGGCGCATGGGACGCTTTTGTTGTGAAAGCAGGAAAAACACTTTTTGCCTTCAAGCGGAAGGTTCTTTGAATACCACTTTTTCATAATGGAATTGGTATAATGTATGGTAAGGTCGGGATTGAGCACAGAAATGCCGTCTTGAATGCTCTCAATAACTGTATGCAAGAATTGCTTGTTATAAAGAAGCCTCTCCTGAATAAGATGCTCTTCAGTAACATCTTTAAATACAACTATAATGCCCAGTATCTCCTGACTGTCTTTCTTCTTTATGGGAGAGGCTGTAAGCGTAATATGGTATTCCTTTCCATCTTTTGATATGAGCTTTATGCCTTGAGAGATTTCAAGGCCCTCGCCCCCATCAATGACCTCTTTTATGGGATTAAGAACATTATCTTTATTGTTACTATCAACAATCCTTAATACATCGGTAATGGGCATACCCTGAGCCGATTCAGCCTCATATCCTGTAAGCTCTTCTCCCACCTTGTTTATAATCATTATCCTGCCATCTTTATCAGAAGCAATAACTCCTTCGCCAATAGAGCATAGGGTTACAAATAGTTTTTCCCTCTCTTCCTGAAGCCTCTTTACTATATCGCTCTTTTCTTCAATTATAATGTTTATATCCCTTGCTAATTTATCCAATTCTACAAATTCAATATCTTGCCTGTTAATAAGCTCCCCCTTAATGATAGCCTTACTTATAGAAGAAAGAAAAATGCTTATGTCTGAAATAACCCTTTTATTGAATTTATGCCTTATATAAAGGAATAAAATTAAAAGAAACAGGGATATTATAGTGAAAATAAAAACTTGTCTCTTTATACTATCATGTAATTGCCTTTGCATCTTTAAAATATCTTTTTCCATATCAGCAAGATATACCCCTGCCCCAACAATCCACTCGAGTTCAGGAATGCCATATATAAAAGAGACCTTTGAAGAGATTTTTTTGGGATTAGTCAGCTTTTGAAAGTTATAAAAGATATAATCTCCATCAGGCTTCTTCGCAGCCTTTAATTCTTTTGAAAAAATAGACTTTATCTCTTCTGGATTACTGTCAAATTCCTCCCAGAGCTTCTTTTTTCCGCTAAAAACAATTCCATTTGATATAAGGGCATCGCCATTAAATCTATTAATAAAAATATATCCTTCTCTAAAAAATCGTATCTCACTTATCTTCTTGAGCAGTCTTTGTTCTATTTCTCTTTCTATGTCGTCAATATATAACCCTGTGCAAATAACCCAATTTAATGGTTTAAAAACCTTTAAAAAAGAAATTTTCTTATAGTTATTACCATTTTTATCAGGCATTGTCCATTTATATTCATAAAACCCCTCCCCTTTCTGTCTGGCAATATTTATAATATCTTTAACAACAGCTTTACCGTTTACATTTTTATAATCTGATAGATTTTTACCCTCCATTTCAGGTTTGTCCGCGCTCAATACTTTTAGACCATCAAGGCTTAATATGAAGTAATATCCCGTCCCATTGTAATAACGAATAGGTCTAATGGCCTCTTTTATAATATCTTCAAGTTCTTCTTTGGTCTTTTTAGCCTCATATTTCTTATAAAGGTGAGTTGCAAGGGCATGCGCTTCATAGACCCGTTCTTTTATAATCCTTTTTGTAATATCCTTTGCCTGAGCCCTCTCATTTCTTATAAGACTGACAACCTCCATTACCTCATGGCGAATAGTGTTTTTTCGGTTTTCTAAATGGTTTTTACGTATTAAATCAGAGTGATATTTAAAAAGGTTATATTCATTAAAAGTATCAAAGATAATTATTGAAAGCCCTGCCCCAAGAATAAACGCTATACCCCACAACTGGATAAATTTTATTATGCTCCTTTTCTTTTTCATCGCCTAAGCTCCAATCTCTCTATCTGATGACCAGCTTTGAATTATAAGGATAGAAAGTTTATATATAATGCGTCCATTTTCTTGCTTGCGGTAATGGCCTCTTGTTGTTATAAAGGAGGCATCCTTAATGCCCCATAAGATATCTATTCTATTATTTATCATTTTCACTATGAGGCAATATTAAATAAATTTATTTTAGCTATAACAGGCATAGCTTATACTATTATCCTTAAAAGGTAAAGAATTGTGCTTCAAATTTTAAGGCAAAAGGGAAGATTAATAGAAAAGTGCTCAGATTTTAATGATGCCTGCTGGGTAAACCTTGTTGCTCCAACGCAGGAAGAGCTTGAGCTTGTCCAAAAGGAGCTTGCTATTCTGCCTGAATTCCTCACATATCCGCTTGATGAGGAAGAGACATCCCGTATTGAGCGTGAAGACGACCAGGTGCTTATTATCATAAAGGTTCCCTATCAAAATGATGAGGCAGGATACCTTAAATATGAGACCATGCCCATTGGCATAATATCAGTAGATGGGGTTATTGTAACTGTTGCCATTAGAGAGACAGGGCTTATAAATGACCTCCTCTCAGACAAGGGGATTGCATCAGGGCTTTTATGCGATTCCACAAGGTTTATCTTTCACATATTTTTAAAGGCTGCCGCCATGTTTTTGAGGCACTTAAGGCTCATTGACAGGCTTACAGATGAATATGAAGAGGAGCTCCATCGATCACTGAGGAATAAGGAGCTCATAAGGCTCTTAAACCTTGAAAAGAGCCTCGTATATTTCAACACAAGCCTTAAGGCCAATGACCTCGTTATGGCAAGGCTTCAAAGCGGCAGATACATGCCAATAACAGAAGAAAATGAAGAGATATTAGAGGATGCGCTCATTGAGAACCAGCAGGCGATTGAGATGGCGAAGATATACAGCGACATATTGAGCGGCATGATGGACGCCTATGCCTCCGTTATATCAAATAATCTTAATATTGTTATGAAATTTCTCACCTCTGTTACTATTATCTTGAGCCTCCCCACCCTTGTCGCTAGCGTCTATGGCATGAATGTCGCTCTTCCATTTCAGGATAATCCTCATGCCTTTGCCATTGTTATGGGCTTTTCACTCCTCTTATCAGGGATTGTGGTATTTATTTTTATAAGGAAGAAAATGTTGTAACCGTATTTAATTCAAACTTTATTGCTGTCTTAAAATCTCTTATTTCTATGGTCTATGCTGCTTAAATTTCTTTATAATCCAATAGGGCTTATATATTGAGATTATGAATGAGGGTATCAACGAAAAAGGCGAACCTTACCATGATAAATAGACAAATATTATCCATTTTAAAAAAGGCCTTTCTGTTCTCTGGGCTCTCAGATGAGGAATTGGCCTCATTTTTAAAGGCATCTTCCCTTCTCAATTTTAAAAAGGGAGAGCTAATATTCTCTGATGGGGATAAGGCAAGGGGGTTTTATATTGTTATAGAAGGAACTGTAAGGATATTTAAGGTATCTTATCAGGGTAAAGAGCATACGCTTCATATTTTGGGCCCTGGTGAGCCTTTTGGAGAGGTGGCGGCATTTACTAATATAGATTATCCGGCCTTTTCCATTGCCCTTACGCCTGTTAAGGCAATATTTTTATCTAAGGAGAATTTTTTAAAAGAGATACAGAGACACCCTGCAACTGCCCTGTCAATGCTTGGGGTGCTATCGTTAAGGCTGAAGGCATTTAACAAGATGATTGAAGACCTTGCCCTCAAAAAGGCGCCAAGCAGGCTTGCCGCATACCTATTAAGCCTTATCGATATAAAAGCGTTAGAAGGCAATATATCGGAGATGGCTGAAAAGAGGGTTAGGCTTCATATATCAAAAAACCTGTTGTCAACTATCATCGGGACATCTGCTGAGACGCTATCTCGCACACTAAAAAAGATGGAACAAGCGGATATTATAAGACGAGAGCCTAATGGCGATATATATATAAGGCAGATTGAGCCGCTTAAAAAACTGGCGGAGGGCGGGGAATAACCTCCATCAGTCTTATGGGCTATCATATCTCCCACTTATGGGGCAAATACACCGCGCCTATCTCCTCATGGTCTTTTATTATTGTCATAGGGATAGACGCCCTGTTAAAAACTATATTCCCTGTCTTGTCCAGCAAGGCGATATCTATAAAGAATGTCCCTGATAAGAGAGGCACTGAAGGAAGTATAAAGGAGACACTCCCACTCTTTTTAAGACTGTGAATGCCGTCAAGCTGCGTTGATGTGGCAAAAAATATTATTCCATCATTTCTCTTAATGCCAATGGCAATATGACACTTATCAGATGGGGCCTCATAATCTATTTTCACCCTGATGGTATCACCTCTTTTATAGGCCAAGTCATTACCATGTTGTTTACCGTTTTCCAAACTTACGGCAATTTTTCCAGAAAAATTAACATCAAACTGGCTATTATCCCCTTTATTATCTGTTTGTCTCTCTTTTTCAGTCCTTTCTCTGCACCAATCTTCATAACCCTGAACAACAGACTTCGCATCGCCTGACATGCGGATTGTCCCGTTATTGAGCCATATTGCCTTATTGCACAGGTGAACTACATGATACATGCTATGGCTGCAGAATATTATGGTCCTGTTTTCCTTGCGAAAATCCTCCATCCTCTCTATGCATTTTTGCTGAAATCGCTGGTCTCCAACGCTAAGCGCCTCATCCACAATAAGGATATCAGGGTCAACAGTCGTGGCAATGGCAAAGGCAAGCCTTACATACATACCTGATGAATATGTCTTGACAGGCTGGTCTATAAAGTCATTGATGCCGGAAAATGCTATTATCTCTTTCTCCTTTTCCCTTAATTCACTTTCAGTAAGCCCCAATAAGGTGCCATTTATGTATATGTTTTGTCTTCCCGTAAACTCAGGGTGAAACCCCGCCCCAAGCTCCAAGAGGGCGGAAACCCTGCCGTTTTTCCTGACCTCTCCGTAAGACGGGCTTAATGTCCCGGCAAGTATCTTTAAAAGGGTGCTCTTTCCAGCGCCATTATCCCCAATAATCCCGAGCGTATTGCCTGGCTCAAGGGAAAAGGTGCAGCTTCTGAGGGCATGAAACTCCTTATGAAGCCTCTTTTTAAAAATAATCTCTTTTAACCTGTAAGATGGGGCATTATATATCTTATAAATCTTTCCTATATTAATTGCCTCTAATGAATACATGATAAGTCCTCTATATGCCTCCTACCGCCTAAATTGTCAGGCCGTCAAATACATAAATGCCAATACGCATGTATGGCCATGATAAAAGGTGCATATTCCTTTTGCATATTTTATAAAATATGGTAATAACCCCTTAACCGCTTTCTATAAGATATAGATTATATAATGATACACGATTTTTTGCTGACTGCATCAAAATTTATATTGATCTGAAAGGAGATTAAATCTTATGCCAAAACATTTGCGTTGGAAATTCGGTCTGACGGTTATGCTCTTTATTATTTCAACACTGATGGTATTGCCTTCCTTTTATCCAAATACCCCTTCATGGCTCAAAAAGACGCTGGGGACAGAGGGGCTGAAGCTTGGCCTTGACCTTCAGGGCGGTATGCACCTTGTGCTGACAGTAGATGTGGATGAGGCAGTGAAAAACGCATTAAATCTATCTGTAAGAGACCTTAAAGACGCCCTTAAAAGGCAGCACATAAACCTTGTGCCTCGTGAAAGTAAGGCTAAGGATACGGCAATATTTGCCGTTTCAAATAAAAGCTCCATTGAAAAGATAAAGGATATACTGGATAAGGACTTTCCAAACATTGAGATCTCCTCCATTGATTCATCAAAACGCTTCCCCCTTATCTCGTTCAGGCTCAAACAGTCAGAAGTGGATTTTATCCGCGAGCATGCAGTAGAGCAGTCTCTTGAGATAATCAGGAACAGGATTGACCAGTTTGGGGTGGCAGAGCCTGTTATTGTAAGGCAGGGAGCAAATGAGATAGTGGTGCAGCTTCCCGGAGTAAAGGACCCCAAGAGGGCCATAAAGCTCATAGGCCAAACAGCGCAGCTTGAGTTTAAGATGGTTGACGAGGATTCTGGGGTTGATTTGGGAGCGCTTATAAGAAAGGCACGCGAAGACGGGAGGTTAAAGGCAAACTATGACGCCTCAATGCTCAATAAGGCATTAAAGGGACAACTGCCGAGGGGGGATAAGATATATGTAAAAAAGGACTATGACTCGCAAAATAAGAGGATGAGAATTTCGTATATCCTCTTAAAGGATAAGACCTTGATGAGCGGCGATGCTATAAAGACTGCCCATGTCCGTATTGGCGGCACATTCAATGAGCCTTATGTCTCCCTTGTGCTCACAGACAGGGGGGCGAAGATATTTGAGAGGATAACAGGTGAAAATGTGGGCAAGAGGCTCGCCATAGTGCTTGACGGCATAGTGCGCTCCGCCCCTGTGATAAGGGAGAGGATTGCAGGGGGGCATGCCCAGATAAGCGGCTCTTTTACGCATGAAGAGGCGGCAGACCTTGCCATCGTCTTGAGGGCAGGCGCCCTTCCCGCGCCAGTAAAGATAATCCAGAACATCACTGTTGGCCCATCCCTTGGAAGGGACTCCATACAAAAGGGGCTTGTGGCAGGGCTTGTAGGCGGCCTTATGGTGCTTGTATTCATGGTCATCTACTATCGCATATCAGGCCTTATTGCAGATGTGGCAGTGGCGCTTAATATCCTGTTCCTTATGGCTGTCCTGAGCCTGTTTCACGCCACCCTTACGCTTCCCGGCATAGCAGGAATTATCCTTACTATTGGTATGGGAGTTGACTCCAATGTCCTCATATTTGAGAGGATGCGAGAGGAAAAGGCGCTTGGAAAGCCTTTAAAGGCCTATATTGACGGTGGATATGACAAGGCATTCTGGACAATTGTTGACGCCCATGTAACTACCCTCATAACAGCCCTTGCCCTCTTCTTGTTTGGTACAGGCCCTATAAAGGGCTTTGCAGTAACCCTTTCCGCAGGTATTGTCATAAACCTCTTTACTGCCATATTCGGCACAAGGATAGTGTATGACTGGATGCTGTCAAAAGGCTCTATCTCTGAGCTCTCTTTTATGCAGATAGTAAAGGATACAAGCATTCAATTTATTGAGAAGAGAAATATCGCCTTTTTAATATCAGGGGCGCTTGTGGCGCTTGGCATTATCTCATTTATCCTTATACAGGTCGGCAGGGCAAACCTTGGAGTTGACTTTTCAGGCGGCAGCATGATCCAGTATAAGGCAGACAGGGCATTCTCCCTTGATAAGGTAAGAGTTGCCCTCAAAGATACTGGCATAGAGGGGTACACCCTTCAGGAGGTGCCAGATGAGCATATCCTTATAATCAGGGTAAAGCGCTCTGTCGCAACTGTAGGCGACCTTGAGGCAAAAGTAACAAGGGCTCTTAATAAAAAATTTTCAGGCCACAACTTCCGCATGGAGTCAAAGACAGAGATTGGCTCTCAGATAAGCAAGGAATTGAGACAAAAGGCGATTATAGCAATCCTCATCTCCCTTGCCGGCATCATAGGATACCTTGCGTTGAGGTTTAATGTGAGCTTTGGCGTGGCTGCCGCCATTGCAACCTTTCATGATGTGCTTGCAGTGCTCGGGGTGTTTTACCTCTTGAACATAGAGATAACCCTCCTTATCGTAACTGCCCTTCTCACCATTGCAGGTTACTCCCTTACGGACACAGTGGTGGTGTTTGACAGGATAAGGGAGAACCTTAAGAGGATGCCCAAGTCAGACTTTGCAGCGATAATCAACAAGAGCGTAAATGAGATGCTTGCCCGAACCATCATAACCTCGCTTACGACCCTCCTTGTAGTGCTGACCCTGTTCATATTTGGCGGCGTTGTCATTCACGACTTTGCGCTGGCGCTCCTCCTTGGCGTGATTGTAGGGACATATTCATCCGTATTTGTGGCAAGCCCAATTGTGTATATCTGGCATGGGAAAAAGGCGCCGAGATAAGGATAACTATGTAATGTGTAATGAATAATAGACGGAGAAATGAAAAAGAGATAGATAAGGACACCTTATGCGTTAATGACGCTCAAGACGCTCATAATATGTTATTAGTAAGGGGCGGAAGCCCTTTAATTGGCGAACTGGAGATAAGCGGCGCAAAGAATGCCGCCCTTCCTGTATTGTGCGCGACAATTTTATCAAATGGGATATTTGAGATTGAAAACTGCCCGAGGCTTAAAGATGTCTTTACTCTTATTGAGCTTTTGTCCTCTCTTGGCGCAAGGTGCGAATGGCAGGATGAACCTGATGAGCGACAGGGCGCTATAACAAATACGCCCTGCGGCACGACCCTTAAGATAAATACCGCTAATATCGCCTCACAAGATGCGCCAAGCGAGTTAGTGCGCAGGATGAGGGCGTCTTTTCTTGTCCTTGGCCCGCTTCTTGCCCGCTTTGGCATTGCAAGGGTGCCGCTTCCTGGGGGCTGTGAGATAGGCTCACGGCCTGTAAACTTCCATGAGGCAGGTTTAAAGGCGCTTGGCGCAAGGTGGCATGTAAAGGAGGGATTTGTTGAGGTTACGGCCAGAAGATTAAAAGGGGCGGATATTGTGCTGGACTTTCCCTCTGTAACCGCTACTGAGCACCTTATGATGACAGCTACCCTGTGTGAAGGAAAGACCATTATTGAAAATGCAGCAAGAGAGCCGGAGGTTGAAGACCTTGGACAGATGCTGAATGCCATGGGCGCAAGGATAGAGGGGCTTGGCACATCAAAGATCATGATACAGGGGGTAAAAAGGCTAAGCCCAGTAAGGTGGCGCGTTATACCTGACAGAATAGAGACAGGGACATTTATGATGGCAGTTGGCATAGCAGGGGGGGATGTTACCTTAAAGGGGACAATGCCTTCCTATCTGGATGCAGTCATCACAAAGTTGAGGCTCACAGGGCTTGATATTGAGACGGATGAAAATGCTGGCGCTATCCGTGTGTTTAAAAAAAGGCATAAGAGGTTGAATCCAGTAGATGTTACTACATCCCCATACCCTGGCTTTCCCACTGACCTTCAGGCGCAGCTTACTGCAATGATGGCATTTTCGTCTGGGGTGAGCGTTGTTACTGAGCAGATATTTGAAAACCGCTTCAGGCATGTTGATGAGCTAAGAAGGCTTGGGGCAGATATAAGGGTAGAGCACAGGAGCGCTATAATAAAGGGAAAGGAGATGCTTACGGGAGCGCCCCTTACTGCAACGGACCTAAGGGCAAGCGCCTCTCTTGTGATAGCGGGGCTTGGCGCGGATGGAGAGACCGCCGTATTTGACATACATCACCTTGACAGGGGATATGAAAGACTGGACGGAAAACTGAGGGCGATAGGGGCAGATATTGATAGACGCTAAATGAAGGACAGGCTTGGACGAGACATAAGGTATTTAAGGCTCTCCGTTACCAAGATGTGCAACTTAAACTGCACCTATTGTGGAGGCTATAGAAAGGGGAGCGCCCTTTCTTCTTCTAATGCTGTCAATGAAGAGAGGCATAAGGGAGGCAAGGGTATAAGGGACAAAGAAAGCAGCCTTAGCCTTAAAGAAATCACCTTTCTCCTCAGGGCATTTTCAATGATCGGGGTAGAGAAGGTGAGGATTACTGGAGGAGAGCCGCTTTTACGGCCTGATATACTTGATATTGTAAAAATTGCCTCTCAAACTGAGGGCATTAAAGAGGTATGCCTTACCACCAATGGCGTGCTCTTTTATGACATCGCCCCCCTCCTATATGAGGTTGGAATAAGGCACATTAACATAAGCCTTGATACTATGTCGCCTGAAAAATTCAGGCATATCTCAGGAAAAAACGCATTTTACAAGGTAATAAAGGGGATAGAACGGGCTATTGACATTGGTTTTTCCCCTATAAAGATAAATACAGTGCTTATACGCGGCATAAATGATGATGAACTGACAGATTTTGCAAAACTTACTCTCTCTTTGCCAGTTGAGTGGCGATTTATAGAGTTTATGCCGATAGGAGAAAACAAATGGGAGCGATTTTCCCTTATTACTGTTAAAGAGGCAAGAGATAGGATAGAGACCCATTTCGGCAATCTTGAGGAGGTGTATCCCCCTAATAAGTGGCATGGCCCTGCCCGGCTTTTCAGGATAAAGGGCGCAAAGGGGCTTATTGGCTTTATAAGCCCGATGAGTCAGCACTTCTGTAAGGCATGTAACAGGCTCAGGATAACCCCGGATGCAGCCTTGAGGCTGTGTCTGTTTTCTGACAATGAAGTAGATTTAAGAGGGAAGATGCAGGCCATAATGTCTAAGAACAAGCGAGGGGCAACTATAATTGGATATGAACGTGAATGGTTATATGACGAGAATGGATACAGAGAGTTTGTTGAATATTTAAAGGGCATTATATATCAAAAACCTGTAGGGCCTGTTGCATTAAAGAAAACGCCTCAATGTCTAAGGCCGATGCAGGCCATTGGAGGCTGATATTATTGCAGGATTTAGCAATTGTGTTATTTGTCAAGTGTTACGAACAAATAAAATTGCCAAAATTTGCAACACTCTTCAAAGGGTCGTCAAGAACAAACTCTACGAGTACCCCTATGGCACACCTTGACTA
>JALWQB010000243.1 GCA_026994795.1 Deltaproteobacteria bacterium | reverse complement strand
AGGCATCAAGGTTACGGATCAAGAGTTGAAAAAAGTACAGCTTGATAGACACGATTTCCATGGGGAGTGGAACTATACAATTTTTCCCTCTGTTGAGTTGTAACAGTTATTTTTTAACAACCCCTAAATACACTGGCAACCCAGCTAATCCCGTTAAATTCTGGGTCTCTTTCTCCATCTCATATCTGAAAGAAAGTATCTCCTGGCTCATTACCTGTCACCTCTTTGATGATAGATTAAATCAATAAAATCTAATTTAACATATTGAAATCATAATATCTATAGCTTTTTTATTTTTTTTAAGTGGTGATTTAGGGTTAAAGGGAAAGTGAGAGGCTATGATTGCCTGCCTATGATGGCCAGCCCTGCCCCTGAGTTACACACTGCCTCATCAATCCAAGTAACCCCTATAGAAGCCGTTGCCTGCCAAAACACGGCAATGGACGCCGACCCTTGCCCGCAGGGGGCTTGGAAGGACCTGTTTTTATATAGGGGGGCAGGCCGATGGGACGCCTCTTATGGTGGACACCTAAAGGCTACATTTCTCAGGGGTATGGTCGCTACTTGGTGGCAACCTACGTGGCAACCTTACTAAAAAAGGGGTTAGCCAATGTTGCTAACCCCTTAAAATTACTGGCGTGCCTGGAGGGACTTGAACCCCCAGCCTTCGGATTCATAGTCTTAATTTCTATAAAAATTATTTTTTCTTATTTGTCCTTACTTATTGATATTATTTGCTTTTTTCAATCTCACATTTTGAGAATTTCCCCCTAAATCCCACTTTTTCCATTCTCTGGCGGGGAAAAAGCGGGAAATTTTCTCTTGCTTAACGCCTGCATTTGTGTTTATATATCACATAGATATATAACACATAGATATATATTGTCAACCTAAAAGATGTCATAAACGCCTATAATAATATATTTATAGCGGTTTATGACACTTAATTAGTGCACTAATGATTAGAAAATCAAAGAAAAAATATCCTGGGGTTCGGGAGGTCGTCTCCATAAAACACAAGCTGCCTAATGGCTTGCCTGACTCCGTTTTTTATTTTCGTTTTAAAGTTGACGGCAGAGACAGAGAGGTAAGGCTCGGTCGCAAAAGTGAAGGCTGGACTGCTAGTAAAGCATGGGTGGCAGGACAAAAGATTAAAGCTCAAGCCCTTGCCAAACCCCAAGCAACAAGGCCAGAGATGACCCTTGAACAATTTTGGGATAATCATTACTTTAATGAGATTAAACGCACTAATAAGCCTTCAACTTTCAGAGACAAAGTGTGTAAATGGGAAAGGATTATCAAGCCCACATTTGGCCATCTTTCACTGCAATCTATCACACGTGCGATTGTAGAGCAACACATCCGTAACCGTTTGGCAAGCGGCAAAGCTCCTGCAACGGTCAATCGTGATCTGGCACTGCTTAAACGTATGCTTAATGTGGCTGTATCTCTTGGCCTACTTGAGACCAACCCTTTAATTGCTATAAAACCTCTCAGAGAGCGAAATGAAGACAAGTGGAAATTCTTAAATAAAGAAGACGTGGAGAAAATTAAGAAAGCCTTATCCCCTCACTATCACGATCTTTTCCTTTTCCTGGTCTACACGGGGATGAGAATGGGAGCTACCCTTGCTATTCGCTGGCAAGATGTTGATCTTACAAGGGGCGTAATATTTAAGAGAGCCTATTCTGCAAAATCAGGGAAAAATGAGAGTATTCCAATGCATTCAGTAGTCAAAAGTATATTGCAAAGTAGATATGAGCGATTTTCACCTAAACCTGATGACCGTATCTTTGTGCATTCTCATTCCAATTTTGCCAAGGCTCTGAAGAGAGCACTTAATAAGGCAGGATTGCCTCATATACGTATACATGATTTGAGGCATACCTTTGCATCATGGTTAGTTCAAAATGGAGTTCCCCTTAAAACTGTTCAGGAGCTTTTAGACCACAAGGATATTAAAACTACCATGAGATATGCCCATCTTTCACCTGAACATTTAAGGGATGCAATAAATAAACTCCCTTGATTTTTTAAGGCTATTCACTATACTAATGAGTAGTATAACATGACATGGACGGTAAGAATAAAGAAACGGACAGTAAAACAGATAAAAAAATGTCCTAAACATATTTCTATGAGGCTGGCAGCACTATTAGCAGAAATTGAGGTTGCTGGACCTGTAAGAGGTAATTGGCCCAATTATGGCAAGATAGCTCCCAACAGACATCATTGTCATTTAAAAAAAGGACGACCTACCTATGTGGCTATCTGGGAAGAGATGGACCAAGAAATCAGGCTTGTGGAGGTAATCTATGTTGGAACACATGAAAAAGCCCCATACTGAAAATGTAAAGGCCACATTTATTGGTTCTTACGAAGCTCTTAAAAAGCTTAGAAGTTATGCTGAAAAACTTGGTTTAGAAGAAGTTGAAGAAAGCCTGCCATGGAAAAAAGTTTTAAATTCTTCTCAAGGGACTATATTAAAGGGTGCAAGGCTTAAAGAGGGGATGACTCAAAAAATTTTAGCCTCTAAAACAGGAATACCCCAAGGGCATATTTCGGCCATGGAAAATGATAAAATGACTATTGGCAAGGAACGAGCAAAGCGTCTTGCTAAGGTTCTTAATGTTGATTATAGAATTTTTCTTTGATTTAAAGGCTACTGTTTGGCTAACTGAAAGCAATATCTTACCCCTATTCCCAACTCCTTTATC
>JALWQB010000242.1 GCA_026994795.1 Deltaproteobacteria bacterium | reverse complement strand
TGATTATTACTTGCCTTGAAAAGACGAATAATTATAACTAATTGAAGATGTTTAATATAGATGTGAAGATGTAAGTTAATGTCCGGGGCGGGCAACCAAGTTTTAAGGCTTATTATTATAGTATAATTAACAAAAAATAGACAAAATAAGCTTATTACTGGCTAATTTGGCGGTCTCGGGTGCATTGAAATTTGCATTTGGGGATCTTGAGGTAAGATTAATGGTAATTTCTCATAAGCAGTTGTTGGCTCTTGAGTGTTATGAGTGGTAGTGGTAGTTAGTGTCCATCCAGAAATATAGCTGGATGGACACTATCTATATTAAAATCAATCAGACACGCTCTATAACTATTTAACATTGTCTGAATATTAAATTTTTCATTTTGAATATAGAAGAGACAAAAGAAAAATAAGCATTAATTAATTTTGCATTTGCTTTTGCGTTAGATGTAGGATTATGGAGGCACAAATCCGGTGGACCAATGATATTTATTGTTTCGTCATTAAGTTGGCTGGATATTAATACGAAACGAGTATAAATTTAAATCCGGTATATAGAAATACTGTTTAGGAATCAATCCGCGAAATAGGCGAAAGGGGTTGACAGGAATGATATAATGGGTTGAATATCAACTCATCGGCGATATGAGCCTCGTATTTATTTAAGGACATAGGGGTATATTTAGAAGTAGTTAAGATATTGTACAAAGATTACAATAGCTCTCAAAAAGGTGTTATTGATTGATAAGGATTCACGAGATAATAAATCAAATACATTCATACCTTTTAGATGCTGATGTAAGCCCTGTTGAAAAGGCATATGTCTATGCAGCAAAGGTGCATGATGGACAGGTGCGCCTTTCTGGAGAGCCATATCTTTCTCACCCCCTTGAGGTCTCTTACATACTTTCTCAGATGCACCTTGATATTCCAAGCATAGCTGCCGGGCTTCTGCATGATACTGTTGAGGATACGCTTGCAACCATTGAAGAAATTGCGGAGCTTTTTGGCAGTGACGTGGCTGATATTGTTGACGGCGTTACAAAGCTCAGCAAGATTCAATTTCACAGCAGACTTCATAAGCAGGCAGAGAATATAAGGAAGATGATCCTTGCGATGAGCAAGGATCTGAGGGTGATTCTGGTGAAACTTGCCGACAGGCTCCATAATATGAGGACCCTTGAGTTTCAAAAGGAACATAAGAGGATAAAGATTTCCAGAGAGACAATGGATATATATGCGCCTCTTGCAAGCAGGCTTGGAATAGACTGGATAAAGAGGGAGCTTGAAGACCTATCGTTTAAATATATACACCCTGCTGAATATGAGAGCCTTCAAGAGAAGGTTGAGGCCAAACTGGGGAAGAGAAAATCATACATTGAGGTAGTTAAGGACTTGATTGCAAGAAGGATGGCAGAGTTCGGCCTTAGTTGCAGGGTGCTTGGAAGGCCAAAGCACCTTTATAGCATATACAGAAAGATGAAACTGAGAAATCTCACATTTGATGAGATCTATGACCTTATTGCCTTCAGGATAATACTCAATACCCCGAAGGAGTGTTATGAGGCCCTTGGGATAGTGCACTCCTTGTGGAAGCCTGTCCCCGGGCGCTTTAAGGACTATATAAGCCTTCCCAAGGCGAATATGTATCAAAGCCTTCATACTACTGTAATTGGCCCTGAGGGCGAGAAAATGGAGATACAGATAAGAACCGAGGAGATGGACAGGGTGGCGCGTGAGGGCATTGCAGCGCACTGGCTCTATAAAGAGGGCAAGATTATCACCCCTGACAAAGAAAGGCAGTTTGACTGGCTGACACAGCTTACGGAATGGCAAAAGGAGCTGGAAGACCCACGAGAATTTCTGGATTATGTAAAGATGGACCTTTTCCCCAATGAGGTCTATGTCTTTACTCCAAGGGGAGAGGTAAAGGAATTTCCAAGGGGGGCAACCCCAATAGACTTTGCCTACGCAGTTCATACGGAGGTGGGGCACAGGTGCGTGGGGGCAAAGGTCAATGGCAAGATGGTGCCTTTAAAATACGAGCTTCAAAATGGAGATGTAGTTGAGATTATTACGTCTCCACAGCATATGCCAAGCAGGGACTGGCTCAAGATGGCCAAGACAAGCCGTGCCCTTACCCGTATAAGGAACTGGATAAAGACAGAAGAAAAGGAGAGGATTCTTATACTTGGAAAAGAATTGCTCTTGCGGGAATTTAAAAAGCACAGGGAAGACTTTGCAGAATTTCTGAAGCAATATGCAGCGTCTGTTGCCCAAAAATTCTCTATTAAGTCTATTGATGAGATGCTCATTGCAGTTGGTTACGGAAAACTTTCACCGCTTCAAGTTTATAGGAAATATCAGCGTATTATATCTTCTAAAGAGGAAGATGCCGAAAATTTTGATTTATCTTCTATATCTGAGGCGAATGACAGGCAAAAGGGCGCAAAAGAAGCGGGCATTTCTCAAGAAGGCATTATAATACAGGGCATAGACAATGTAATGGTTCACCTTGGAAAGTGTTGCAGCCCTGTGCCAGGGGATGAAGTTATTGGCTATATTACAAGGGGAAGGGGCATTACGGTCCATAGGACTGACTGCGTCAATATTCGTTCCCTTGACCCTGATAGAAAGGTAGAAGTATCATGGCATAGAGATGGAAATGAGACCTATCCCGTAAAGCTCAGGGTGATGACCCTTGATAAAAAGGGGATGTTAGCGGCAGTGAGCAATGCAATAACTA
>JALWQB010000241.1 GCA_026994795.1 Deltaproteobacteria bacterium | reverse complement strand
ATGGGCATACTCGCAAAGGGAGAAAGGGCTATTGCAAGCACTAATAGAAATTTTGTGGGCAGAATGGGACATCCTGAAAGCGAGGTGTATCTTGCAAACCCGGCAGTGTGCGCTGCAAGCGCTATTGCTGGCAATATCATATCCCCTGAGGAAGTAGTTTAAGCCTAAATATTTTTATAATTAATCTCAAAAGCTGTATAGAGAAATATGGCAGCAGATAACCATAATTGTCGTAAAATACTTCCTCTCTTTCTTTATTATCTATTAATATCAGATAGATTTGTTTTGTTACTATAACTAATTATAGTCAATCTTAATAAGATTTCCATCTTTTCCATCTATAGGCAATCTTTTCATCTCTGATAAGCAATATCTTTATTATGAAATGGCAATTTAAATATAATCATCTAAAATTATGCAAGTTTTTTGATTTTTAAATTGATTGAAGCAGTTACTCTGATGGCATTTTTTATGCATTAAATATTTTAAAATGCCTTTAAGGAGTTATAAAGATGTCGCCTTCCTATCGCCATACAACAAAAAAACAGATGTTGGCTCATTATCTTTCACCGCTTCATATATGCGCCCCTCTTATAAGGCTTGCCTATAAGATAGATAAGGGCATGATGAGGACAATTGTCTTGCGCGTAGTAAGGTGTTATGATGTTATGTTTAAGGTGTTTTTGCTGCCTGTTTTAAAGTAAAACGGCATTTACTGTTATCTATTATAATGGAGGTGAGCTTTGATGAAAATTATCATTACGGGGAGTAACGGCATGTTAGGCTGGGCGCTAACAAAATTATTGACATCATACAATCATTCTTATGAGATATTCGCATTTGACAGGCGTCAAATGGATATTACTAATCCCCAAATGATAAATAAAAGGCTAAAGGCCATAATGCCCGATCTTGTAATAAATTGTGCTGCCTATACTGATGTTGACGGAGCGGAGGCTGAAAAAGATCTGGCATGTAGGGTAAATGGAGAAGGCCCGTTACATCTTTTAAGGGCAGCTAAGGCATGTGGGGCAAAACTTGTGCATATAAGCTCTGATTATGTATTTAATGGTGCTTCATCCAGTCCCTATGATGAAAATGCTGCAATATCTCCAGCAAGCGCCTATGGCTATTCAAAGGCGCTGGGGGAAGAAAATCTTATGAAAGAGGGGGGAGATTTTCTTATCATAAGGACATCATGGCTATTTGGACCTAATGGAAAAAATTTTGTAACTACAATTGCAAACCTCTTAAAAAGCAGAAAAGAAATTCAGGTTGTTGATGACCAGACTGGCTCTCCTACCTATACCATCCACCTTTCAAGGGCAATCTTGAGCCTTATTGAAATGACTGAATTTCACAGCCTTAACGGCATCCTCCATGTTACAAATAGGGGCCAGTGCTCATGGTTTGAATTTGCATGCGAGATATTGCGTCTCTTAAAGTACAATTCAAATATTGTCCCTATTAAAACAGAAAAACTTTCCCGCCCTGCCAAAAGACCCCTCTTTTCCGTGCTATCCACTAAAAAATATAACACTATTGCAAGTTATAAAATGCCTCACTGGAAAGAGGCTCTTAAGGAATATTTGCAGGTATAGCTGCCCCAGAAACAGTAGTGATTCAGAGGTAATGGCGCCTAAACAATCAGGCAATTCATCTTGTAATTTCTGTTTATGAGGCTTTTGCATCTTGCGGCTATAATAGACTGGGTACAGGAGGGGGTTATCGTGGGGGTTATCAAACTCACTTGAAGCAGGATTTTGTCTTGAGGCTCTTGAGAAAGCGCTGAAGAGAGCTGCGCCTATGATTGAATACCTGAATAGCTGCGAATTTTGAAGGGTTGGAGTTATTAAATTACCTCAAAGTAACATATTGACAAAATTGTTCATTTCAACTATTTTCAGCCTTCACTAAAAAATGAAAGGAGGGAAGTAAATATGAGTAATAGGCTTGAAGAGTACTGGAGGAAAAACATCTCAATAGTTATCAGCCTGTTATGCGTATGGGCAGTAGTCTCTTATTTCTGCGGCATCTTTTTTGTGGTGCCGTTAAATGCCATTAAAATAGGCGGCTTTCCACTTGGATTTTGGTTTGCCCAGCAAGGCTCAATTATTGTATTTGTGGCTCTCATTTTCATCTATTACAGGGTGATGAATAAACTTGACCGTGAATATGATGTTCATGAATAACATACTGATTTCAAAAGTCATTGGTAGCTTATAACATACTAAAGAAAGGTTAAAATCTTTTAAGGAGGAAAAATAATGTCAATTCTAACATGGACATACATAATGGTTGGCCTTACGTTTGGGCTTTATATCTTTATTGCATGGGCATCTCGCGTAAGGGATACAAAGGGATTTTATGTTGCAGGCGGCGGTGTCCCGCCTCTTGCAAATGGTATGGCGACAGCGGCAGACTGGATGAGCGCTGCCTCTTTTATATCAATGGCAGGGCTTATTTCATTTTTGGGATATACAGGCTCTATATATCTTATGGGATGGACAGGCGGGTATGTGCTTTTAGCCCTTCTTTTAGCGCCTTATCTGAGAAAATTTGGGAAATATACAGTTCCAGACTTTGTAGGAGACCGTTATTATTCTGATACAGCCCGTGTTGTTGCATTAATATGCGCTATATTTGTCTCTCTTACCTATGTAGCGGGCCAAATGAGGGGAGTGGGAATAGTATTTAGCCGTTTTCTTGAGGTTGATGTCAACACAGGCGTAATAATTGGTATGATAATAGTCTTTTTCTATGCAGGTCTTGGGGGCATGAAGGGCATTACATGGACGCAGGTGGCTCAATATACAGTGCTTATTATAGCATATTTGATACCTGCCATAGCAATTGCGATGAAGATTACAGGTACCCCGATTCCCCAGATAGGGCTTGGGGGAGAGGTTCAAACAGGCCAGTTTGCAGGCAAATATCTGCTTGAAACCTTAGACCAGCTTAATAGGGACCTCGGTTTTGCGGAGTACACATCAGCGTTTGGCCCAGGACAAAAATCTATGCTTGATGTCTTTTGCATTACCCTCGCCCTTATGGTAGGGACAGCAGGGCTTCCACATGTTATTATAAGGTTTTATACAGTGCCAAGCGTAAAGGCCGCACGCCTTAGCGCTGGATATGCCCTTCTTTTTATTGCAATACTCTATACAACAGCGCCTGCTGTAGCTTCTTTTGCACGTTATAATATGATTGATACGTTAAATAATAAACCTTATAAAGAAGCCCCATCATGGTTTAAAAACTGGGAGAAAACAGGGCTTATAGCATGGGTCGATAAGAATGGGGATGGTATTATCCAGTATAGGGCAGGAAAGCCATTTAAGGGGAAACCTGTATTTATAAAAGGAAACGGGCCGCTTGGACAGCGTCTTGTCAAAAATGAGCTTACTTCAAGCCCCAATGAGCTTTATATTGATAGAGACATAATGGTGCTTGCAAATCCAGAGATAGCCAATCTGCCTGCATGGGTAATTGCGCTTGTGGCAGCAGGAGGGCTTGCAGCAGCGCTTTCAACTGCATCTGGGCTCCTTCTCGTTATCGCCTCTTCTATTTCGCATGACCTTTATTATCGCATGATTAACAGAAAGGCGTCAGAAAAACAGAGGCTTATGGTAGGGCGCATAATGATAGCCCTTGCCGTATGCATTGCAGGGTATTTTGGAATTAATCCGCCTGGCTTTGTGGCTCAGGTGGTAGCATTTGCATTTGGGCTAGCTGCATCCTCATTTTTCCCGATTATTATCCTCGGTATATTCTCAAAACGCACTAATAGAGAGGGAGCTATATGCGGTATGATAGCTGGAATAGTCTTTACGGCAGTATATATTATTCAGATTAAGTTTCTTGGTATGAAGCCGTGGTTCCTTGGCATAAGCGCTGAAGGCATTGGCGTTATTGGAATGCTTATAAACTTTGCTGTTACCCTTATAGTTTCTAATATGACAAAAGCGCCTCCTAAGGAAATTCAGGACCTTGTTGATTCAATAAGGACACCAAGGGGGGCAGGAGCGGCAATAGATCATTAAGATTAGAAAATTTAAAACAATATAAATATTATTAAAGGCTATTAAGAGATATAATCAATAAAATATAAAAAGGCCAAGCAATGCTTGGCCTTTTTAGCTTGCTATTACGACATTTAGGTCATATTAAGCCATAAGATCAATAGTATTCCCTACCATATCATTAGCTGTCTTAATAGTCCGGGCATTTGCCTCAAGCTGCCTCTTTTGAACCATTTGGTTTACCATGCCCTCTATTGGCTGATTTTGAAAGTTAGCTTCCATAGCACTTGCTTGCCCTTCTTGTCTCTGTTCACGCAGCCTTTCCTGATTCCCCCTCTGTCTCTGGACATCTTCCTGTTGTCTTGTTTCTTCTTCTCTCTGCGCAGGACGCCCTTCTACCATGTTAGGGGCCTCCTGCATCCTTGCCTCATTGCTTATCGTAACTTTATCAACTTTACCTGAGTTCATAGCTGCCTGTAGCTTATTGGTATCTTCATCAAAATCACGGGTAATTTGCTGTATGGCATTATACGACTGAGTTACAGAAGAGATGACAGGCACGTTTCATCACCTCCTTATTGATTTTTTGTATCTCCCTATCTTTTTATACATAAAAAATAGATTTAATTCAAGGCATAAAATTAAATTTTGGTTCTTAGTCATTTTGTGTGGATTTAAGTGCACAATAGCTTTCCTATTGAGGCGGCCAGAAGATAAATCATTGTGATGAAATTCTCTACATTCCTATTGCCGCAAGTGAATTTTACAGACAAGTTTCATGTTATCTATCTTCCTAATATAACGTTTAAAATTCATCTTTGCTCCCTCTTGAAATGCAATATTCAGGCAATAGTTAATCAAGCGCTATCAATCATAAACGAAAAAAGTTATATCAAACAGATAGATAGCAATCACTGTTGTAAACATTAAAGGCGTGGGGTGAGAGATGGGACTTGAACCCACAGCCTCCGGGGCCACAACCCGACGCTCTAACCTGTTGAGCTACTCTCACCATCTAAGATTTAATAATTATTGTTTATAATAATTGGCTCCCCGGGACGGACTCGAACCGCCAACCTAGTGGTTAACAGCCACCCGCTCTGCCGATTGAGCTACCGGGGAATAATGACACTTGACTTAAATAGATGAAGCAATAAGTCCAACTGTACAATTATGGTTTTATATAATCGCTTTTCTCAAATAAGTCAATAAGCATTTGCAAACATTGTTAAGATTTGAGAAAAAATTAGCCCGCGCATAAAATAAAATATGGCAAGGGTTTTGCATAAAACGATTATATGATTTAATCCTATTGCCTATAGACAATTTATAGGCGATTATGGGATTGAATTAATGAAATTATTAATAAAATGGGAGCTGATACTATGCCTATTACTATATCAATAGGTTCTGGAAAGGGCGGCACAGGCAAAAGCCTTGCTGCCTCAAACATAGCGGCCCTGCTTTCAAAGATGGGCAAAGATGTATATCTCATAGATTTAGACATCGGCGGGGCAGATGCTCATATATTATATGGACTTTTTAAGCCTGAAAAGACATTAACGGACTTTTTAGATGGCAATATAAAAGAGCTGTCAGAGGTATCAATTATTTTAAAGCCATTTTATGATCTAAAGCTTATAGTAGGAACAGGAGAGACCTTAAAGACTGCAAACATGCCTTACGCTACAAAGATGCGCCTTTTAAGGAATATTCAAAAGCTAAAGGCTGATTTCATAATAATAGACGTTGGGGCAGGAACAGGCCTGAATACGCTTGACTTTTTTATATCAACAGACTTTCAGGTTTGCGTATCTACTCTTGACCCTACCTCAATATTAGACTTTTACAGGTTTTTAAAATTGGCTGCTATAAGAAAGGTTCTTTCAAGTTTTTTATCAACTGACGAGGTATCAAAGGCAATAGCGCAAAGGTCTTTTAATAACATAGGCGATCTCCTTAATTTTGCTGAATCCATAAGAAAAGACGCCAGAGAAGCCGCTGAAAAGGCCATTGAGCAATTTAATCCTCTCCTTATCCTTAATCAAGTAAGGGGAGAATATTCTCTTGACAGGACAAAGTTGAGGCATGTAGTAAAGAAATTTCTTGGCATAGAGCTTCCAGAGCTTGGAATTATACCTTGGGACGATACAGTTCATAAGGCATTAAGGTCATATATGCCTGTTGTGGAATTTGCCCCTAACTCAAAGGTAACTTCCGCTATTCAAGGCGTATGCAAGAACCTTGTGACCATAGTCGAAAAAAAGAAGAAATAGAAATTTGATAATCTTTTAGTCCAACTCTAAATCACCCCTTTACAAGTTTCTTAAATGCTTGTTATGATGCCGTCCAAAAACTGCCGATAAATAATTCCTTATAGTCGGCTGTGAAAAGGAGGCATATTTTGAATATCTGTTATGACCCTGATCTTCCGGTATCATATCGTCCTTTAATAATGCAGGAGATAAAGGATGCCAGAATTCAATCTTGCGAATGCGGTTGCGAAGAAATATATGTTTCTCTATTAAATGATTCAACTATTGATGTAAAGTGTTATGATTGCGGCAACAGCTTTTTTGAACTTGAGGTAGAAATAGAAGAAGAAGTTGATGAAAACAGCTAATATGTAAAGATGTATCGCAAATTTATCGTAATCCGTCAATCCTTAATATCTATATTAGCAGTGAGGTTAAATAGTCATCTCATCAGGAGGGTGTCATAAAAATGACAAAAATTAGGATTTCAGTTGTAGGCGTTGGCAACTGTTTTTCTGCGCTATGGCAGGGGATAAATTATTATAAGGATAAATCTCCGGATGACGCCATAGGTATTATGCATTGGAATATAGGGGGTTATTCTCCCGGTGACATAGAGGTTTCAGCGGCATTTGATGTTGATGCAAGAAAGGTTGGAAAAGATGTAAGCGAGGCTATCTTCTCTCCTCCTAACTGCTCTACAATAATAAAAAAAGACCTCCCAAATACCAATGTAAAGGTTGAAATGGGGAGGGTCCTTGATGGCATCTCTGGCCACATGGAGGGTTATCCAGAGGATGAAACCTTTAAGGTATCTTCAGAGAAAGAGAAGGGCAAAGAGGAAATTGTCAGGATTTTGAAGGAGTCGAGGACTGATGTCTTGCTCAATTATCTGCCTGTAGGCTCAGAAGAGGCAGTGCGCTTTTATGCTGACTGCGCCCTTGAGGCAGGGGTTGGATTTATTAATAATATGCCTGTATTTATTGCAAGCGACCCGACATGGGAGGCCCGCTTTAAAGAAAGGGGCATACCCATAATAGGAGATGATATAAAGAGTCAGGTTGGGGCAACCATTGTGCATAGGGTGCTTGCAAATCTGTTTAAGAGGAGAGGGGTAAGGCTTGATAGAACATATCAGATAAATACAGGCGGCAATACAGACTTTTTGAATATGTTAAACCGCTCTCGCCTGTCTTCAAAAAAAAGGTCAAAGACGGAGGCTGTTCAGGCAGTGTTAGACCAACCGCTTCCTATAAAGGATATTCATATAGGGCCAAGCGATTATGTTCCTTGGCAAAAAGACAATAAAATCGCCTTCATAAGAATGGAAGGAAGGCTCTTTGGAGATGTGCCAATGAATATAGAGCTCAGGCTTTCCGTAGAAGATTCTCCTAATTCGGCAGGAGTTGCAATTGATGCAATAAGATGCTGCAAGATAGCGCTGAACAGGGGCGTTGGAGGGGCATTGCTGTCTCCTTCCGCCTATTTTATGAAGCATCCGCCTGAACAGTATTCAGATGACGAGGCATACAGGAGGACAGAGGAATTTATAAACAATAAGAGAGAGAGATAGACATTATGGCGCGGAACCATGCGTGTCGTATCGTAAATGCAATTATATATTGCATAGTTATTGCCGCTTTAACCTGTTGTGCAAAGGCGCCTATTACTGGAAGAAGTCAGCTTATACTTATTCCCCCAGAGGTTGAAAAACAACTTGCCCTAAAAAGCGAGGCGGAGCTGCTTAAAAAAGAGAGATTATCTCAAAATAAAGAGTTCAAGGCCATAGTTAATAAAGTGGGCAGGGCGATTACACAGAATATAAATGACCCGTCTTTTGACTGGAATTTTTATATAATCCAAAATGATAACATTATAAATGCCTTCTGCCTTCCTGGTGGAAAGGTTTTTGTATATACTGGAATTTTAAGGCTCGCTAAAGATGAATGCGGCCTTGCAACCGTCATAGGACATGAAATTGCCCATGCCCTTGCCCGTCATGGCGCCGAAAGGATGACCTTGGCCTTAATATCTAAGGCAGGAGGCGCTGCCATATCTTCTGCATTAGGCATCGATGACCCCAATACCATAAAAACCTTTAAGACAGTATATGGGCTTGCGAGTTCTGTCGGCCTAATATTACCATATAGCAGGAAGCAAGAGCTTGAAGCAGACCATATTGGGCTTATTCTTATGGCAAAGGCAGGTTATGACCCCAGGTGTGCTGTTGATTTCTGGGAAAAGATGAAAACGTCAGCAGAAAAATCAAGGGGAAATACCCCTCCTCCATTTTTATCAACGCACCCTACTGACGACACCCGCATAAGAGAAATAAAAAGGATTATGCCCGAAGCGCTAAAATTTTACTTGACTCCTAAGTCCTGAGTGGCAAAAGATGGCCCATCCGCTCCCTATCGCCCCTCAAATGACAAACCCGCCAATTGCAGGATTTAGGTAACAAATGGTCTTCTTTCACTCTTTTTCCATATTTCCAGTTGTCCCCTCCTTATGCGAGCCATTGTATCAAGTATAAATCCCACTCCTATCATCTGAAATGAAAGTATCTCAAGGGCAGAGGCCAGTATTGCAGACGGCACTTTTGTTATATAGTGGGTCTTCTTAAACTCCAGAAGAACAGGAATTCCGATCAATAGACCTGCTATAAGAAATAGAAGAGAGAGAAGGGAAAAGAATAATAGGGGCCTGTAATCTTTAAATATGCTGATTATAGTAAATAATATTATGAAGCCGTCTTTCCATGTGTTGAGCTTGGAGGAGCTGCCGCTTGGCCTTGTGCTATAAGGGACAGGTATTTCTTTAATCAAAAAGTCTCCGTCAACTGCATGAAGGGTAAGCTCTGTCTCCACCTCAAACCCCTTGCTTATAAGCGGGATAGCCTTTACAAACTTGCGTGAAAATACCCTGTATCCACTCAAGACATCTGTGAGCCCTGCATTAAACAATAAATTTATAATCCCTGTTATGAGCCTGTTTCCAAACCTGTGAAACTTCCTGAATGAACTATCAGCGCATTCTTCAAGCCTTGTTGCCACCACCATATCAGCATCTTTGTTTAATACAGGCAGTAATAGCTTGTGTAAGGCATCAGGGGAATAAGTTGCATCTCCATCAACCATTACATAAATATCTGCCTCTATTTCATTAAATGCCCTCCTTACGGCATAGCCCTTTCCCTGCATGGGCTCTCTTATTACAATAGCGCCTTGAGAGAACGCTATATCAGCAGTCTTGTCTGAAGAATTATTGTCTATTACATAAATTGAGGCGCTTGGGGCAACTTTCTTAAATCCCTTTATCACCTCTTTTATTGTAAGCTCTTCATTATAACACGGGATTATGATGGCGATATTAAGGGCATCTATGTCTTTTATGCCGTGATTGTCTATAATTCTTTTGTCCATTTTTTATCTGTCTTTATCCAATAAAGATTGTATGTAAAAATTATACCGGAAACTCTTATATGGAGAACGGGCTATCAGGGTCATCTTCAAAGCGAATTTCATCTACTGGCCCTTTTTTCCCTTCTCCTGCATATAGCTGATTAGGGGCGTTGAATACAAGTCCGGGCCCAGGGCCTATTGACTTATAACCGTGAACAACGCCAGGAGGCACTACTACTATCTTAGGCGAATCAATGCCTGCAAATATAATCTGCCTTGTCATATATGTCTTTGAGTGCGGCCTGTTATCCCATAATACTACCTTAAAATTTCCGGGGCCTATAAAACAAAATATATCTGTCTGCTCTCTATGCGCATGAGGGCCCCTTGTTATATTAGGGTGCGTCATAGATGCATAGGCCATAACAGGATAGATTTCTGGCAATAACTCATCATGCCTGAAAAGCTCACAAAGCCAGCCCCTCTCATCAATAAACTTTGTAAGCCCCCTAACTATAACGCCATCTATGACTCCATCCGTAAAGATAATCTCTTTTTGAATGGCGTCTTCCCTATCTACGATCTCATTTTTATTATTTTTAGTAACATCTTTCATAAAAATACACCTCAATATATCTACTATCTAAACTCACATGCTGCTATGAGCGTTTTGTTATACATTTAGCAATATATTTCCCGTATTAAATTTGCTATTTTCTTATAGCTAAATTGCGTCCTAAATTTAATTTCTATAGAGCTACCAAAAAATTTCTCTGCATGTTTGATTTTTTGGCTTTCTTCAATTCTTAAACTTTCTTCATCAGTGTCTTTAGTCTCTACAATAAAATACAATTTTTTCTTACCATTCTTAAAAGTTAAGACATAAGCAAAGTCAGGAGAATAAGTTTTTCCGCCAGCGACAGGAATTTTAATGGAGTTTTTAGGGATTTTTGTAAATACAATTACTTCACTAATATTAGTTTTTATATTCTCTTTTTCTAATTCCGAATCATAAAACAATTCCTCAAACAGATAATTATCAGCAACTTTTTCATCTGAATAAAAGACTCCTATATCTGATGCATTAACTCCATCTTTAATATTTCCACTTTCATCAGTAATTTTCGTAGGATGAATAGAGCTTGTAACCCTTTGATATTCTATCCCGAATTTAGTTAACGCCTTATACATCAAGTAATTATCAAATCTTTGCCTAA
>JALWQB010000240.1 GCA_026994795.1 Deltaproteobacteria bacterium | reverse complement strand
TTTTTATATTCTCTTAAACCTAAATAATTTTATTGTAAAGTCCCCAGTATTTCTGGGCCATGATATCTATTGAAAACTCTTTTTTAATCATTTCATAGGCATTGGCCACAAGGCGTTCTTTAAGTGGCTTATTTTTTAAAAGCTGTTTTATATTACAGGCTATGCTTGCGGCGATATCCCCGCTTTTCTTTATGAGGAGGGCTGTTGAATTATGAAAGATAATATCTTTAAGTCCGCCTGAATCAGTAGCGATGACAGGGACTTTACAGGCCATTGCCTGAAGGACAGACACGCCAAGACCCTCCATCATTGCAGGGTGCACCAGCATGGAAAGGCAGGGCATAATATGTTCAATGTCGTCTCTAAAACCAGCAAAAATACAGTATTTTTCTACATTAAGGGAGCGGGCAAGGCATTTTATGTCGCTAAGAAGCGGGCCTTTTCCCAGAAAAATAAACCTACATTGTGGAAATTCTTCTATAATCTCTCTTATTGCCCTGATTAAGTATTCATGTCCCTTTCTCTTTATAAATTGCGCTACCATGCCAATAAGAATGTGGCTGCCCTCGGTAATGCCCCTTATAGCCCCCTCTTTTTTAAGGGCATTATTATCATTACAAAGCGGCCTAAACTGGGTGGTATCCACTGCGCTCTTTATAATAGATAGCTTATCCTCACTAATGCCATATTTTATCATAAGATCATAAATCGCCCTGGATATGCATACTACATGGCTTGCATATCTATATTTTAGGTGTGAGATACTGTATGGCTCAGGGTTATCAACCCTTCTTGTAATAATGTATGGAATATGGGATGTAAGGGCGGCAAGGGGCCCCCATATGTCCGCCCCTCTCCTGCTATGGATATGTAATAATATTTTGTCATTACAGGTAGATTGTCTATATTTCCTTATAAAATTAAAAAGTCTTAAAAAAAGACGGGCATCTGCCTCTCCCTTAAAGGGAAAAGTAATGGTATCAATATCATATTGTCTTTTATACCTTAATATAGCGCTGTCTTCAGGCACAAAGAGTATGTTTTTACAGTTAAAGCCCTTTAAGCCACGCAATAGATATATGACTTGAAGCCCACCTCCATAGAGGTTTTTCCCTGTTTCAACATGGATTAATAGCGGCATTTAAAGACCTTAAAATTAATGGGCGCTATATTTTATTTGAAATTCTTCTTTACATGCCCTTTTAAGCCCCTTTTCCTGTGCGAGTATAAAGAGGGCCTTATCAATGTCTTTTCTTATCTGTGCTCTCAGCTCTTTTGGGCCTGAAAATTTCCTCTCATCCCTTATGCGTTCAATAAGATTTACCTTTATATGCTTACCATATATGTCCCTTTGAAAGTTGAAGATATGCACTTCTGCCCCAAGCCCTGTATCTCCAAAAGTGGGATTATAACCTATATTCATAACACCGCCGAAACACTCATCATCAATAATAACCTGAACGCAATAGACCCCAACTTTTGGGCAGAGGTCTTCTTTTTCTATGAGGATATTGGCCGTAGGAAAGCCCACTATAGGGCCGCCGCGCCTTTTTCCCACCCTCACAACACCCCTTATCTGATAATATCGCCCTAAAAAACGCCTCACTTTTTTCATGTTGCCATCAGTAACAAGCTCTCTTATCCTTGTGCTGCTCACTATCTCTCCTTCTACTTTAACAGGCCCTAAGATATGGCAATTATACCCATATACCTCCCCCATAGCCCTCAAAAAGTCCCTATCTCCCTCCCTACCGCGCCCAAAGGCATAATCATATCCGACAACAAGCTCTTTTACGCCGATCGTTCTTATAAAGACCCTTTCTAAAAATTGTCTTGCAGAGGTAGAGGCAAATTCTCTTGTAAATTCAAGACATATAAGAAAATCTACCCCTGACCTCTTAATAAGCTCTAATTTGTGTTCAAAGGTTGAGATGAGTTTTAAACCGATTTGTGGCCTTAATACCTTTATTGGATGAGGCTCAAAGGTAACTGCAATGGCATGACCATCATGCATGCCTGCAAGTTCAACAATCTTTTTGAACAATGCCTGATGTCCTACATGCACCCCATCAAAGTTGCCGATTGTTACACATGGATACTTAAAGGAGTAATCTATATCGTCTAATGACCTAAGCACCTTCATAATAAAAAGAAAGTAATAGATTGACTTGACCTTGACAACTATCAGTTCTGATATTTAACTTGGTTTATGTGGGGATTAGCTCAGAAATAGTTTATTCATTACATTGTATGATCCAGTACGAGATGTGCAATTTTCTGTTCTGGTAAAGTGTGTGTGGTGTCGTGTAGTATGTATAAACAATATAAATTGATAGTCATATTGATAACGCAATATTTGCCGAAGTGGCGGAATTGGTAGACGCGCTAGATTCAGGATCTAGTGGGAAATTTTCCCGTGGGGGTTCGACTCCCCCCTTCGGCATTAACTTACATCGTCGCCTCTATATTAAACACTTTTAATTGTCTATAATTATTCATGTTTTTCAAAAAATGATAATCATACCACCATTCACAATCAAAAGGGTATCTCTAAAAATTCAATTTTGGGTACCATTTTATCTTGAACAATCTCACTTGTGGTCTCTTCCCCCTTAATAGCCTCTATTGCAACCTTGGCCTTAAACTCTGCACTGTACTTCTCCTTTGACATCCCCTTTCTCTCCTTTCACTGTCTTTTAATTTTCTCTCTATATTTTTTAGCCTATGACAGTGAAAGCGAACAATACCTGTTGTCTAAAAAGGGGGACCACTTAAATGGGAGTAATTGCATGCGCCCCTTTATAG
>JALWQB010000239.1 GCA_026994795.1 Deltaproteobacteria bacterium | reverse complement strand
TTAATAATCCCGCCTAATTGGTAGGCGGAACAGGATTTGAACCTGTGACCCCCGGCTTGTAAGGCCGGTGCTCTCCCACTGAGCTATCCGCCCAACATCTAACAGGTGAAGGCCTTATTACCATAAAATTTATATCCTTGTCAAGACAAGATTTAAGAAAGTTTGCTATCACGGCCTAAGAATTCCCTCGTCCAACCCCTATATAGTTAAAGCCAAGTGAGCGGGTCTTTTCAGGGTCATAGACATTTCTCAGGTCAACCATATTAGGGCTATTCATAAGCCCTTTTAGCCTTTCAAGGTCAAGATTGCGAAATTCATTCCACTCTGTAACTATCACTGCAACATCTGCCCCAGTAGAGGCCTCATAAGGGTCATTACAATAAGATATTTTATCCTTAAAGATAGACTTAAACTCTTTTATCGCTGCTGGGTCATAGACATTTATTTTCATCCCATCCTTTAACAAAGAGGATACAAGCACAATAGACGGCGCCTCTCGTATGTCGCTTGTATTTGGCTTAAAGCTAAGGCCGAGTATAGAGACAGTTTTTCCCTTAGGCTTACCATTTAATATTTCCCTTACCTTCTCAACTGAGCGCATCTTTTGCCTGTTGTTTACATCAATTACCGCCTCAACGATCTTTAATGGCATTGAATGGGTCATTCCAAGGGATGCAAAGGCCATAGTATCTTTTGGAAAACATGAACCGCCAAAGCCAGGGCCTGGGTGCAAAAATTTCGGCCCAATGCGTTTGTCAAGCCCCATAGCCTTTGCAACATGGTGGACATCTGCGCCTACCTTCTCACAGAGATTGGCCACCTCATTTATAAATGATATCTTGGTGGCCAGAAATGCGTTTGAGGCATATTTTATCATCTCAGCGGTCTCAAGGTTTGTTATAACAAATGGGGTCTCTATAAGATAGAGCGGCCTGTATATGTCCTTTACTATTGCAAGCGCCTTTGGGCTATCTGAGCCAATAACCACCCTGTTTGGCCGCATAAAATCCTCAACAGCAGAGCCTTCTCTTAAAAACTCAGGGTTTGAGACAACATCTACAAAGGCGCCTCCACTGCACTTTCCATCTATAATCTCTTTTATCCGCCTGTTTGTCCCAACAGGCACTGTGCTCTTGGTAACCACTACCTTATAGTCATCAATACAGCCCCCTATATATTGAGCCACCTCTTCTACATAAGATAAATCAACACTGCCGTCATCCCTTGAAGGGGTGCCAACAGCAATAAATATGACAAGAGAAGACCTTATTGCTTGGTCTAAGTCTGTTGAAAAAGAGAGCCTACCATTGGCTACATTCCTGTCCACCAGTTCCTTAAGGCCCGGCTCATAAAACGGAATAATACCATTATTTAAAAGGTCAATTTTCTCCTTGATCTTATCAACGCACACTACATGAAGGCCAAAGTCAGCAAGCCCTGCGCCAGCGACAAGGCCGACATATCCTGTGCCAACCACTGTTATATGCATACTATATCCCCTTTTGACAAACTTGTTCTCTCACCACAAAGTATATAGAGTATAAAGGCAATATGGTATTAATACAAGTGGAAAGGAATTGATAACTTTACTTGTCCTTATAATAAGGGTAATCTTTCAATGCCTATAAAATAACAAGGAGATTACCGCCCGGTATGCTTACTATTAAAGACATAAAAGAGTTTAAGGAATACTTAAAGACAGGGGAATGGGAAGAGCACTTTGATTACAGAACCCCAGATGGTCAGGGGGAGATGCTTGATTTAATAGAAGAGCTATTTGAGCTATGTGAGATAGCAGACGAGATACTTACAAAAAAACTCTATAAAAACATGGGGGCAGGGGGATAAAAATGCCGGCAAGAGGCAAGAGACCCCCAAAAGGCTCAAAGGACATTTCTCAAAAGGCGCATTTTGCCCTCCTAGGCCCTACATCCCTTATTGCCCCAAAAGAAGAAGAGATTATCGCCTCTATATTTAAAGGCATTGCCCCTAATATAGAGGTTATTGACTGTGAGGGAAGGGAGATTGACGGCCTTGTGAGGCTCTTTGACACCTCTTCCATCTTGGCAGGAAGGCGCATTGTCATATTGCGTAATTTTTCATCTGCCCTGTTTGATAAGATAGATCAGTTCAAAAAATGGCTTGAAAGGTCAAAAAAGAAGGAAAAGGCCAATGATGTCATCCTCTTATTAGAATCGGAGGCCATGCCTTCAGCAAAGAAGGTGAGCAAAGTAATAGAGGCATTCTTTTCCATTACTGACCTTAGCCTTAAGGGATTGCCTCAAAAGGAAAGGCTCAAAAGGGCAAGGGAAATTATACTTGAGATGGCGCATGATGCTGGCAAGGGCATTAGCGAGGATGCGATAGCCTCATTTTTTAATATGACATCCATTGAGGATGCTGCCTTTTTAAAGACAGAGTTTGAAAAGGTAATAGCCTCTGTTGGAGCAGGGGATGTTATCAGGCAAGAAGATGTCCTCTCGGTCCTTGTTGAGACCAAACAGGACGCCGTATATGAGCTTACTCAGGCAATTGGAGATGGAGACAAAAGACGCTCCTATAAGGTAATAGCAAACCTCATAGCAAACGGGTTTCACCCCCTTGCCATCCTTCAGGTATTGTCCTTATGGCTGAGGCGCCTGTTGATATTAAGGCTCTTGTTCCCTGACCCCGCCCCTTCCTTAGAGCAGGTCCCTTTTAATAAGTTTAAGGACACATTTCTTAAAACTATAGGGGAATCTCTTGGTAGCCCCCTGCCCTATCCCTTGGATAAGCTCAAGCCATACGCTATCTATAGCCTCTGGAAG
>JALWQB010000238.1 GCA_026994795.1 Deltaproteobacteria bacterium | reverse complement strand
GGCACGAAGCAGCAATCCGGTATATCGTTATAAATTCGATAAGCCATCTGACCCAGGGCATTATGTCTATCAAAAGATTTCATGGATCCATTATGTGCCTGAATTTAAATGGTATATATGCGCATCCGTCTATCAGGACGATATACAGAGCACATCACTGTCAATCCGTAATTTTATTATAGGGATATCTCTGATCGTATTGCTTATATCCCTTTGCTATGCCTTTATATTTATGAAAAATCTTCTTGAGCCTGTTACCAGGCTTTCCGTACTCGCCCAAAAGATAACTGGGGGCGATTATAATGTCAGATGCCCTGTCAAAAGAAATGATGAGATGGGCCAATTAGCCAGAAATTTCAATACAATGGTTGATACTATCAAGGCATCGCGAGAACGGCTTGAAGAACAGGTCAGGGAAAGGACCAAAGAGCTTCTGAATAAGACAAAAGAGCTTGCAGATACCAACCGTCAGCTTATGAAGCTGGATCAGGCCAAATCCGCCTTTCTGTCCTCTGTATCGCATGAACTGCGAACTCCTCTCACCTCTATTCTCGGTTTTTCCAAGCTGATCCAAAAAGACTTTCAGAAATTTTTCGCCCCATTCGGAGGCAACGATAAAAAACTTGGGCGCAAGGCAGAGAGGATACTGGGAAATGTGCAGATTATCGTCAAGGAAGGAGAGAGGCTTACAAGGCTTATAAATGACGTGCTTGACCTTGCAAAGATAGAATCCGGAAAGATTAGCTGGAACGATACCGTATTTCCGCTTACAGAGCTCCTTAAGGATGCTGCTGCATCCGTGAGCGGCCAATTCACTCAAAAAAAGGACGTGGACTTTATAACGAAGATACCTGAAGACCTCCCTGAAATCCATGCTGACAGGGACCGTCTTCAGCAGGTATTCGTCAATCTCCTGAACAACGCCGCAAAATTTACTGATAAAGGCCGTGTCATATTTTCTGCTAAAGTTGAAGATGACGGCAGCGTGCTGATAATGGTGCAGGATACAGGCGTGGGCATCCCCAAAAATGAACTGGAAAAGGTATTTGACAAATTTCATCAGGTAGTTCATGGGGACACGCTTAAAGACAAGCCTGATGGCACAGGGCTTGGCCTCCCTATCTGCAAACAGATTATTGACCATTATAAGGGAAAGATATGGGTGGAATCAGAGCAGGGGAAAGGAAGCACGTTTTACATACGGCTTCCGGTATCCAGGCATAAAGATAGCGCCCCCTCTACCGACAGCCAGCGTGATGAGATGGAATCGGCAGGGGACAGGCCCATTATCCTCGTGGTTGACGATGACAGCGGGGTAAGGGCCATGCTGTCACAAATCTTTGAAAACGAAGGGTTTGCCGTAATAACCGCAGGGAGCGGCGAGGAAGCCATTGCCATGGTGACCCAAAGACGACCTGAGCTTATTACAATGGATATCTTGATGCCAGGGATGGACGGCATGGCGGCTATAGAACACCTCAAGCAGGACCCGCAGCTTTCGGATATACCCATACTTGTAATCTCAGCGCTTTCAAAGACAAAACATGCCGTTGGGGATGCCTTTCTTGAAAAACCAATAGATGAGAAACTTCTGCTTACCGTGGTGCATTCACTGCTGAACAAAAAACAGGTTCAGAAAAAGACGTGTATTGTGGTTACAGATCACCATGATGCGGCCTTACAGGATGTCGCGAAACTGCCCGTTTCATGCTCTGAAGACGTTATCTTGTGTTCTGCTGATGAAGTGTTTAAGCAAGTTCAGGCAGGCTTTCATGGCTGTATTCTTATCCCATCAGGGTTAGTGCAGAAAATGGATATTGAGACATTGACTCAAGCCCCTAATATTCATGTAATAATTATTTAAAGAGGATATTTAAGGGAAAAAATCCTTTTGACTGAGGAGCGCAGAAGGCAGATAAACAGCAAGGCCTTGAGGGAGTGGCGAAAATATATCCCAAGTTATTTGATTCAGGCAAGATTATTAGAGAATTAAAAGATATCCTTGGCCTTGAGTAAGACAATAATGGACAACAAGGAGGTCAACGTATGTTAAAATCCAGGATATTTACAAAGGCCATGCTTGGGATAAGCGGCATAATTGCTATCTATACCTTGGCGTTATCAATAGTTATCATACCAAAGATCAACAGCAGCGTTCAATCCCTTGAGGAAAAAACCGCCAAAGAGAGTCTGGAAAAGGTGGTTACTATCGTAAAAAATTTTTCCGCTGATATGGATCAGTTTGAAAATTATGCTATGGAAAGCCACAAAAAGGCGCTGATGGACCTCACAAATACTGCATGGAACATAATACAGGCAAAATATGAACAATCAGAGCCTGAGAATATAGGTAATATTTTAAAAAAGCGGGGGGATGTATTCAAAAAAAGCCTGATGGCCTTTTACAACAAAAATAAGGGCATGATGGATCAAAAGACATTGAAAAACGTCATTAAAAATTACATCAGGGTTTATCGGTATAACAAAGATGGGACGGGTTATTTTTTTGCCCTTGATTTTCAGTCAAACAACATAGTCCACCCCATTCATCCAGAGCAGGAAGGGAAAAATTACAGGGGGTTGAAGGACAGCAACGGGGTATATTTCATAAACAGCATGGCCGAGACCGCCCGAAAAAACGGGGAGGGATTCGTAAGTTACAGATGGGAAAACCCGAAGTCAGGGGAGGAGGAGGACAAGATAAGCTATGTCTTCACCTTTAAGCCCTTCCAGTGGGTCATAGGCACAGGCGAATACTACAGCGTTCTAAATAAGAGGCTTAAAGATGAGGTTATCAATCTTATAAGGAAGCT
>JALWQB010000237.1 GCA_026994795.1 Deltaproteobacteria bacterium | reverse complement strand
GGTTTTCATAATCCTCTTCAAGGGAAAGCAGCTTATCTAAGACGGCAAGCCTTACAAATAACTGCTCTGCCAGAAAGGGCTTTTTCATAAAATCAGATGCGCCTGTCTCTAATGCCCTCTGGATGGTGTTGGGGTCGCTTATCCCGCTTACGGCAATAATATAAAATCTGTGAGGCAGCCTCTTTTGAATCTCTTTAATAAGGGTAATCCCATCCATTTGAGGCATTTGAAGGTCAGTAATTACTACCCTTATGTTTTTACTGCCAGAAAGCAAGAGATTTAAGGCAGTCTCTCCAGAGTCCGCTTCAAATACGCTCATACCCCATGTTTTTAAGGTCTGCTTCAACAGCTCGCGCTGAACAGTATCATCTTCTACTACAAGTATAGAAAACTGATTCAGGCTCTGAAAAATCCTGTTTAATGTATTAGTCTTTGAAGAACCCTGCATTTTATTTCCTCAATAAAGCCTCCCATTATCTGCCCTTTTTCAAAATTTTTCAAGTGCAAATGACACTTAATGCATAATCCCGCCTTGAGTATCCTGATAATCTCCTCTTCATTAAAAGACCTGAGCATACCCTGACGAGAAAAATAAACAAGCGGCCTTCCATCAATAGAGACAAATTGCGTAAGTGAAAAATTGCGGTTTAATTGACTATTCTCCGACATTGAAGGGGAAAAGCCCCATTGTAAGCCCCCATCCCTTAATTCTAAATGCAATGACCCTGGCCCAAGCCCAATCGCCATTGGATTGGCATGACAATCATTACATGCACGAGGTCTCTTCTGGGTGCTATGTGGGTCAATCCACGATACAGTAAGCCTCTTAAATGTTCTATCTATATCGCCCCCTTCTCCCAGAAAGGTAACAAAATCCTGTCATCCCGGCACAATAATAACAACCTTTTCCTTGCCATCCTCCTGTCTTAACACCCCAAGGGGCGGGGATTCATAACGGACTATAGAACGGAATTCAGCCCAGGAAGAAGGGGTCTTTTTTCCCTTTATCCAGTTCATCTGACCTTTTCTCTTATCATTTACTATATGGCAGCCATAACACTGGGGGACCCACCTGCTATGACATGCCTGACATGAAAGCCTTTTATGCGTCTTTTCTTCACACCTACTATCTGTCATTGACAATAAAATTGGCTTATTATCGGCCTTTCTCTTTAAAAATGGCCTGTTATCAATAGTTATTATCCTGAGCCCCTTTTTCTTGCCAGTCATTAATGCCTTGGGGCTATGGCAGTCTTCACAGGTTATCTCAAGCTGCTCTTCCATGTGCGCCCTTCTCTTTCCATCTCCCATTGTCTCCTTCTGGGTATGGCAGTCAACGCATAAAAGGCCGTTTACAAAATGGACATCAGGGTCAATTTTTCTAAAAAATCTCCCGTCTTCAAGCTCATTTTCAGAAAAATCCCCGTTTTCAAAGGGCGTGCCATACCCCTCAGTCTCAAATATCCCCTGATAAGTAAGGCCAATGCGCCCGCTCCTGTTATGACACCTGACGCAATTTTTAATGGGGATTGCCCTTACAATCCGAGGATGCCCCTTTTCACTCTCTTTCACTATATGACACGCAGTGCAGCCGCCGCCCTTTTCAGCCAGAAAGTCGGGGTGTTTTCCTTTTTCAAGCCATAGATGACAGGTGCCGCATAGCTTTGAAAAATAATCTATGGCAGGAGAATCTGTCATGTTTCCCCTTTTTAACGTATCAACGCCTACTTGAGAGTACTGGTCTTCGGCCTCTTTCCAGTAATACAAAAGCGTGCTTATTATGCCCCTGTTAGTTGCCATAAGCGTATTTTTTACCCACCCTGCCTCCTTTGTATGACAACCTGTCCTGCCGCAGGTCTTTTGAGCGATGTATAGCTCGCCAGGATTTTTGACCATGCCCTTGTGCGCCAAGCCCTTATCGCTGTCAAGGCTGTTTCCAAGATGACAATCTGAGCATCGCAAGACCCCTCTGGCGTGAACCGCCTCTATCTGCTCCTTATGACAGACAAGGCACATATCAACCCTTTTGTCTTTTGTTAGCGGGATTACGGAAGAAGATGCGCCATATAAGGGACGATATGAGAGACAAGAACACAAAAAAAAAGTTATCAATAAAATTATATTACACGACACTATATTGTGGACCTCCCTCCAACCTCGCCATTAAGCACATGACTGCATAAGATATTATATATAGCCTTTTTTCTTATGCCCATTAAGACTGATAATATAGAAGAAAGCTCTTTTAAGTGACAGTTTTTGGCTGAAATCATTTTAAATAGCATTTTTACCGCTTCTATTTTATGAGGGGCAATCTCCTCTAAATCTCCTAAATTATCTTTCTCATTATTGCCAGCCATAACTAATGTGATTTCACCTTTTGCCCCTTGCGCCTTAACCCTTGACAGGATGCCCTCTATATCTGAATAGATAATCTCTTCATGGAGCTTTGTAAGCTCACGGCCCATTAAAAGCCCTCTATTCCCAATTATATCCTTTATATCATTCAGTGATTTAATTATCCTGTGGGGTGTCTCAAAAAATATTATAGGATATGGATAACCGATTATTTTTTTAAGAAATTGTCTTCTTTCAGCCTGTTTTTCAGGTAAAAAACCTGCAAAAAAGAACCTGTCTCCCTTAAACGGGGCTATACTCATAATGGTTGTTACTGAGGATATACCCGGTACCGGCCTTACAGGTATGTCTTTTGAGAATGCCTCCTTAATAAGGAGCGCCCCAGGGTCAGAGATATTTGGTGAGCCTGCATCTGAGCACAAAAAACAGTCAGTCCCAGAGAGGAGGATAGAGACTATTTCATTTATCTTCCTGGCCTCCATCGGCCTGAAATAGCTTATAAGCCTCACATTTTTTGCGCCTATGTGAGAAAGGAGCTTTTTTGTCCTCCTTGTATCCTCGCATATAACAACCTTTGCATTAAGAAGCGCCTCTTTTGCCCTCTTTGTAATGTCCGTGAGGTTTCCTATCGGCGTGGCAACTACAAATAGCGTTCCTGTAGTATTTGGGGTTATTTTATCTGTATTATCTATCTGGGGCATCTATCTGCCTGCTTCCATACATGAATAATTCTGTGCACTGCTGTAAAATGGGTGAGAATTGCCAGTATAAGCAAGGCAATATGCTCAAAACCAAGGATAAGACTGGAGGCAAGGAGAAATAGGCGCTCAAATCTTGTAAATAAGCCAACCTTACACGAAAAGCCAAGGGCCTCCGCCCTCGCCCTTGCGTAGCTTACCATGATTGAGCCAGTCATTGCGGAAAAGATGGCAATAAAGGTTATGGGGTCAAGGCCATTATTGCGTAAAAAATAGAATATGAGGCCAATAAACAGGAAAAATTCTGCATACCTGTCCATTGTTGAGTCAAGAAATGCGCCAAATGCCGTCTTTTTCCCTGTTGTCCTTGCAAGAAGTCCGTCAATAAGGTCTAATGGTCCGAGTATCGCTATCAGGACGCCTGCCAATAATCCATGCCCGAGCGCCAGCGCAACAGCAATCAATATATATGAGCCTGCGCCTGTAAGGGTAATGGCATTGGGAGAGATATTTGCCCTATTGAGCAGCCTTACAAGCGGGAACAGGGCGGAAGACGTCCATTCCCTCATAGCATCACTGAATGCGCTCAACTATCCTGCCTCCTATGTTTGAGTGATGAGTTGAAAGGACTGAGGACTGAGTGCTGAGGACTGAGTTGAAAGGACTGAGGACTGAGTGCTGAGGACTGAGTGCCTGATTCTTCCTTCTACCTATTAAAACATCTTTTCGGTTTTCTACTTTGAATTTCTGATTTGTTGTTAACACATTTAATCCTCAATCCTTTCAACTCAGTCCTCAGCACTCAGTCCTCAGCACTCAGTCCTCAGTCCTTTTTAACTCAGTCCTCAGTCCTTTTTAACTCAGTCCTCAGTCCTCAGCACTCAGTCCTTTCAACTCAGCACTCAGTCCTTTCAACTCAGTCCTCAGTCCTTTTCAACTCAGTCCTTTTTAACTCAGTCCTCATTTAAATTTAAAACCCCTTTGCACCTCGGGCATACTGAGCCAAAGCGCTCATCTTCTCCTGTTATATCCTCATTCCACTGCCAGCACCTTTTGCACTTTTGTCCTGATGCCTTTTTGACCCCTATAAAAAGCCCTTTAATCTCCTCTGACTCATAGGATATTAAGGCAGTATCTTCATCTTTAATGGCTGTAGGAGAAGAATGGCATTCAAGCTGGGAGACTATGGAAAGCTCTTTTAAGAGCCCTTGATTGTCTCTTAAGAAGTTGAGAAGCTCCTTATCACTTGCGGTTACAATGACCTTTGCATCAAGGGCAAGGCCGATAAGGCGTTCATTCCTTGCAATCTCAAGCGCCTTTGTTATCTCTGAGCGCACATTAAAGAGCCTGTCCCATAGCTCGTAAAAGTCATCTTTTTCCCCAATTGAATCTTTGTATCCGCCCTTTGGAAATTGTGAGAAGAATATAGAGCCTTTTTCTTTTACCCTTTTTGACACTGCCTCAAATTCATCATAACACCTCCATGCCTCCTCTGCCGTAAAGGAGAGGATCGGGGCGATGAGCCTTAACAGGTCATGCGCAATGATAAACAGGGCAGTCTGCGCAGAGCGCCTCTTCATGCCATCTTTTAGCTCGCAGTATAACCTGTCCTTTATGATGTCAAGGTAAAGGGAGCTCATATCAACTGTGCAAAATTGATATATGCTGTGAAATACAATATGAAACCTGTATTCTTCATAGGCAGCCTTCACCTTCTTTATGAGGTCGTCAAGGCGTGCAACAGCCCATTTATCAATGGGATATAGCGCATTCAGGGCAATAAGATGGGCGTTTATGGAAAAGTCGCTGAGATTTCCCAGAAGATACCTTATGGTGTTTCTTATCTTTCTGTATGCCTCAGAGAGCCTTTTAAGTATCTCTTCTGATATCTTTATATCATCTCTATAGTCCTCTGCGCTCACCCAGAGCCTCAAGACCTCTGCCCCATATCTCTTTATGACCTTTTCAGGGGCAATGACATTCCCTACGGACTTTGACATCTTTTTGCCCTTTCCATCCACGACAAAGCCGTGAGTAAGCGCTGATTTATAAGGTGGCTCGTTATAGACAGCTACAGATGTCAAAAGAGAGCTCTGAAACCACCCCCTGTGCTGGTCGCTTCCCTCTAAATAGAGGTCTGCTGGAAAAGAAAGCCCCTCTCTTTGAGAGAGCACTGCCCTGTGGCTTACGCCTGAATCAAACCATACATCAAGTATATCAGTCTCTTTTTTAAAGTCAGCGTTACCACAATTCTTACAACTTGCGCTGGATGAGATGAGCTGAGAGACGTCGCGGTTAAACCACGCATCCGCCCCCTCTTCTCTAAAGGCATCTACAATCTTTTTAGCGCTCTCTTTATCAAGATAGGGCGTGCCGCACTTAGAGCACAAAAATACGGTAATTGGCACGCCCCATGCCCTCTGGCGGGATATGCACCAGTCTGGCCTTGAGTCAACCATGCCCCTTATGCGGTCTTTTCCCCAATGAGGTATCCATTTTACTTTATCTATAGCCTCTAATGCCCTTTCCCTCAGCCTATCCTTGTCCATTGAGATAAACCACTGGCTTGTTGCCCTGAAGATTACCGGCCTTTTACAGCGCCAGCAGTGAGGATAACTATGGGTTAATAATGAAGAGGCTATAAGAGAGCCATTCCCCTCCATAACCTCTATAATCACCTTGTTCGCATCAAATATCCTTATGCCTTCAAGAAAGTCTATGCCTTCATCGTTTATCCCCTTTTGAAAGCGTCCATTCTTATCAACAGGGCAATATATCTTAAGCCCGTGCCTTAGAGCCACAAGGTAGTCATCCTCTCCGTGTCCCGGGGCGATATGGACGCAGCCAGTGCCTGCGTCTAATGTAACATATTCAGCAGTTACCAGGAGGCTATCTCTATCAAGGAATGGGTGATGCGCATAAAGCCCCTCTATATCAGCGCCCTTCAGCCTTGCGATTATCTCTATTGCCCCCTGCTCTATGCCCACATCTATTAGAAATGGCATAAGCCTTTCCTCCGCAATGAGCCAGTCTTCTCCATTATGGCGTATAATCACATAGTCATAGTCGGGGTGAAGGGCAATGGCAAGGTTGGAAGGCAATGTCCAAGGGGTAGTTGTCCAGATGACAACGCTGAGCCTTTGAAGACTGGCAGATGCGATCTCTTGAAGCCTTTCCTGCAGGCTATAGGAGGCATTAAATTTTACGTAAATAGATGGGGACTTGTGGTCTCCATACTCTACTTCTGCCTCAGCCAGGGCGGTAATGCAGGACGGGCACCAATATACAGGCTTTTTTCTCTTTTCTATTATGCCCAGAAGGTAAATTTTACAGAACATATCCGCAATGCTTGCCTCATAATCATTGCTCATCGTAAGGTACGGTCTTTTCCAGTCAGCTACAACCCCAAGCCTCCTAAACTCTTCCATTTGAATATTAATGAAACGCCTTGCGTAATCCCTGCATCTTTCCCTTATCTCAATCTGGCCCATATCAGCCTTTTTTTTGCCGAGCTCCTTCTCAACATTATGCTCTATAGGGAGGCCATGACAGTCCCAGCCCGGCACATAAGGGCTTTTTTGGCCTGACATTACAGCGCACTTTACGATTATATCCTTTAATATCTTGTTGACTGTATGGCCGAGGTGGATATGGCCGTTTGCATAAGGAGGCCCATCGTGGAGGACGAAGCGCTTATCGCTTTTTATTGCCTGAAGTCTTTCATAAAGAGATATTTCTTCCCAATAAGTTAGCATCGCAGGCTCTTTTTTAGGTAAATTAGCCTTCATAGGAAATGTTGTGCTTGGAAGGTTTAGTGTGTCTTTATAATCCATTTTTATGCGCCCCTTTTCATAGACTTTATGTCAATTAATAATTAATGCACTCGTAAAAAGTCGTCAAAATAAATATTGTCTCAATCAGACTTTTTACGAGACCATCAATAATTCTTATCTTAAATTAAAACTGACCCTTTAACAATCAGGGAATAGATACTATAATCTTTATAACTATTCAGCCTATATGGATTTTGCGGACTTGTCAATAAAGCACAAAGGCAATTATAACTATGGGGAAAATGCTTGAGTCTTTACCAGAAGAAATATAAGATTGAGCAATAGACCATCTGCGTGAATATATCTGGGAGGTAACAATGATCCCTCAATCCTGCAATCCCGAAGGGAGGCAAAAGGGGGCAAAAGGCTGAGATTTGTGTCCACTCAAAAAGTGAATTTTACAAACAAGCTTTATATTACTTAACCCCCTAATATAATGTTCAAAATCCATTTTGCCCCCTTTTGCCGTGCAGGTTTTAGGAGTCCCTCTCGCTTCTATTTCGGAAAGTCAGGTTATAAATCTCAAAACACACTCAATGACTGAGCCTAAAGGAAATATCCATGCCCCTTGCAGAGTGAGTAATGCACCCAAGAGAAATGACATCAACCCCTGTCAGCGCTACATCCCTTATATTTGAAAGGCTTATGTTTCCTGATGCCTCTATAATTATATAAGTCCTTGACAGCTCTCTTATAAGTCTTACTGTCTCTTTCATCTCAGGAATTTTCATGTTATCAAGCATAATTATATTTGCGCCAGTCCTTACCGCCTCTTCTGCCTCTTCTATATTGCTTACTTCAACCTCAATTTTTACGGTATGGGATATGGCCTTTTTTATCTTGCCTATAGCATTTTCAATGCCGCCGCAGGCTATTATATGATTATCTTTTATTAACGCTGCATCAGACAATGAAAATCTGTGGTTATATCCCCCTCCTATCTTTACTGCATACTTTTCAAGCGCTCTGAGCCCTGGGGTTGTCTTTCTTGTATCGCATATCTTGACCCCTGTATCCTTTATAAGCTCAACAAACTTATTTGTCGTGGTGGCTATGCCAGACATCCGTTGCAAAAAATTTAAGGAAATCCGTTCAGCTTTTAATAAAGAGGCAATACTGCCTGACGCCTTTGCGATTACAGACTGTTCATTAGCCCTCATCCCGTCTGTTATAAGTTGTTCAAACCTTATGACCTTATCAATGCGATTTAATACCCTTTCAACAACATTCAGGCCAGCGACAATCATTGGCTCTTTTGCGACAAACTCCCCTGTCCCTGACTCATCCATAGAAAAAAGGACATCAGTAGTTATATCGCCATTCGGCATATCTTCATAAATGGCTAAATCTATTATTTTATCAAGTATAATATTCTTTACCATTATATTTACCTTCTATATAAATATTACGGTTTATGTTGTCAAATAGATGAGGTATGGACTACTGGATTGATTCCTAAAGAGCATATCTCGTTTTTATGGCAATAACTTCAACCTTGTATGGCATATATAGGTAGCATTTTAAGATATTATCGTTAAAAATGGTATTATTACTGTTTTTTTAATTGTTGATATTTATCTATGCACCCAGTAATTAGGGGATTCTTTTGTAATAAAGACATCATGGACATGGCTTTCAGTAAGCCCTGCTGGGGTAATCTTGACAAAACGCGCATTGCGCCTGAGCGTCTCTATATCCTTGCATCCAAGATATCCCATGCCAGAGCGAAGCCCCCCTATCAACTGATATATCATATTGGCAAGAGGCCCTCTATAGGGAACACGCCCTTCAATGCCTTCAGGGACAAGTTTTGTCTCAGTGCTTACTTCATCTTGAAAGTATCTGTCTTTACTGCCCTTTTTCATAGCCCCTATTGAGCCCATGCCCCTATATACCTTATATGACCGCCCCTGAAACAGCTCAAGCTCTCCAGGGCTCTCGTCAGTGCCAGCAAGAAGGCTTCCGATCATAATGCAATGGGCGCCTGCCCCTATTGCCTTTGTAAGGTCTCCTGAAAACTTTATGCCTCCATCTGCCACAACAGGGATGCCATGCTTTTCCGCCTCTAAAGCGCAATTATGAATTGCAGTAAGCTGAGGCACGCCAACACCTGCCACAATCCTTGTAGTGCAAATACTCCCGGGGCCAACCCCTACCTTTATGGCATCCGCCCCCGCCTCTATAAGCGCCCGTGCCCCTTCAAATGTGGCAATATTGCCTGCAATGACATTAAGCCCCGGGAAATTGGCCTTTATCTCCCTTACTGCCTCTATAACATTCTTTGAATGGCCATGAGCTGAGTCAATGACAATAACATCAACCCCTGCATCGCTTAAAAGCTGCACATGCTGAAGCCTTTCTTTACCCACACCAATAGCTGCCCCAACCCTGAGCCTTCCGAACTCATCCTTGCATGAATTGGGATACTTCTTTATCTTTTCAATGTCTTTTATGGTAATAAGGCCCTTTAATTCATTTTTATCATTTACTACAAGGAGTTTCTCTATCCTGTGCTTATGGAGAAGTTCCTTTGACTCTTCAAGAGTTATCCCAACCTTTGCGGTAACAAGCCCCTCCTTTGTCATAACATCCCTTACCTCAAGGTCCCAGTTTGTCTCAAAGCGAAGGTCCCTGTTTGTTACAATGCCGACAAGTCTTCCATCCTTAACGACTGGAACCCCTGATATCTTATAGTCTTTCATAATCTTTTGAACTTCCCATATCTTTTGTTCAGGCTCCACAGTAACAGGGTCAATTATCATGCCGCTCTCAGACTTTTTGACCTTCTCAACCTCCTTTACCTGAGACTCTATTGACATATTTTTATGGATTATCCCAATGCCGCCCTCCCTTGCAAGGCTTATCGCTGTCTTTGATTCAGTAACAGTATCCATTGCGGCGCTTATAATTGGTATATTGAGCCTTATATCCCTTGTAAGCCATGTTGACACATCCACTTCCTTTGGCACAACCTCTGAAAAAGAGGGAACTAAAAGGAGGTCGTCAAATGTATAACCTTCTCCAATCAAATTTAGCATCTCTTATCTCCTTTTTTAATAAGTCTATAATAAGCCCCATAAGGAGGCCTCCATCTGATATGGTTATATCAAAGATGTTCAATATGTCCATTGCAGAATCTATAATCTTAACGCCGTCAATAATAATATCCGCCCTCTCTGGTTCAAGGCCCTTTATACGCCTCCTCTCAACAAGAGACATTGATGAAATTTTTTCAATAAGCCCCTTAATCCTGCCTGCGTCTATTACGGTCCCCCGTATAACTTCAGGCGCATAGCTCGTGCACTCATGTATGATTGAGGCAATAGTGGTTGCAGTGCCTCCTGAGCCTATAAGGGTTTTTGTTCTTGAATATGGAGGCTCACCTATGGTTGATTTCAATAAATCCAACCCATTGTCATAATTTCCTTCATGTAAGGTTACTGCCCCAACAGGAATGCTCTTTATATGGCATACATTTATATCATGCTGATAACATTTATCTTTCACATAAGATTTATTAAATGACCACTCAGTGGCGTTATCTGGTATGAAAATAAGCTCTGTGCTCCCGCCGCCAACATCTATTACGGTAACGGGATATTCAATAGAGCAAGAGCTATCTTTTGCATTGATTGCCGTAATCGCCCCAAGCGCAGTAAGCCATCCTTCTTCTTCTGGGGATAATATCTTAATCTTATGAGATAATATCTCTTCAAGCCTCTCTATAACAGTGGAAGAGCGCTGACTTAATCTTCTCAATGCCTCTGTGCCGCTTATAAATACCCTTAGAGGAGAAAACCTTATAATCGCATCCCGTATCTTGTAAGCAACATCAAATGGAAGCTCATAGGAGGGGTCATTTAAGCGCCTTACAAGCCTTGTATTATAAAGCCCCGTATAAGCAGGCTCTACAACAAGATATTCTTTTCCATCATTATCGCTAAAATACGGCCTCCTTATACCAGCTACTGCAATGCGAAATGTCTGACTCCCAAGGTCTATAGCAGCAAAATATTGTTGATTAAAATGATTATTCATGCCTTATCCATATCTTTGTAATGAGGCGCGGGTCTAAATACGAGGGCAGCAGGTCAAACTCCTCACAAAACGCCTTTATCTCCTTAATAAGAAACCTTTTAAACCCCTTAGTAATTATCCTTAATGGCTTACGGCTGCCACTATCTTCCCTGGCCTTACATGGATACATGCCGCATAAAATCTTTTTTAGCAGCGCATCCGAATCGCCTTTATCTTGTGCTATCTCTTTAAGAACATTGATGATATGAGGAATTGAGCTTATAGATACAGGGGCGATGGGCGTCATCGGGTCAAGCCCTATTTGAGTAAATATAACTGTTATAATATCAAGCTC
>JALWQB010000236.1:37020-37539 GCA_026994795.1 Deltaproteobacteria bacterium | reverse complement strand
CTTTTATATACAATATCTTTATCAAAATGAGCCATGTTAATAACGACCAAGTGCCCCCGCTTATTATGTGTCTTATTCTGCCCCTCTTGATATTACAACTTGTTATATCAATTTGTCCGCTGTGTTTTTTGTATTAGCGTTAATTTAACGCTGATTAAAATTTAAAAAATTACAGTGTCATTTTTTTGTCATTTATTAGCTGTTTAAGCTGCTTTTTCCATAGAAAATGCCAACATACTTTCTATACTTAAATGATAGTCTAACGCTTCCCATTCAATACCTGTATTGCAGCAAATAAATTTATAATTTTTTAGTTGAGATATTGTAGCTTTTTCAAGTGGTTTATACCATTTAAGTGGCGTTGAGATAATTCTATTATCTTCAAGCGTTACATGGATATATTCTTCGTCAAAATGAACTTCTTTTCCTTTAATTAAACCATTCATCCCAAATCCTTTCAAATTCTTTTTGGTTTTCTTTTATGATTTCAAGCGCTAATTTTAAATCTTTTGGTTTTAA
>JALWQB010000236.1:0-37010 GCA_026994795.1 Deltaproteobacteria bacterium | reverse complement strand
TCATGCTCATTTGCATAAAAGAAAAACTTAAAACCTTTTTTGTTCAATAAAGTCGGCAAGGTTAAATCCTATTTTAGTTTTTCATATTATATCAAAAAAATCTTATAAGATAGAATTTACAGTATTTCAAGTAAAACATAAAATTTAAAACACATAACTATCCTTTATATTAGATATTATAGATAGATGAAAAATATACCTGGTAGGCATATCTTTTCAAGCGCTCTTAACTTGCTAAATAGACTAACTTTTTTAACTCGCTGACCTTATTACTTGTAAAATCTCCTCTTTTACACTATTATGCTGTTATGGCGTTATATAAGCATAATGAAAAAAAGGCATTTGTAAAAGAAAAATTTTCTACTGTAACACGCCGTTATGACTTATTAAACACACTTTTAAGCCTTAATGAGGACAAAAAGTGGCGCTCTATTACAGTAAAGGCAATATCTACTGCGCCTCATGGCCCTGTGCTTGATTTATGCGCAGGGACCCTGCCTCTTTCAATAGAGATAGAAAGGAGGTTAAAAAGGGGCGTAGCAGCCCTTGACTTTTGCCTTGAGATGCTCAAGTTTGGACGCTTCAGGCTGAATAATACGAAAAACAGGTTAAATATCTCGCTTATTCAGGGAGATGCAGAGCTAATTCCCTTTAAAGACCATACTTTTAGCGCTGTTACTATTGCCTTTGGCCTTCGCAACTTGCAGGATTATAAAAGGGGCATAAATGAAATGTTCAGGGTATTGAGGCCAGGGGGCTATCTTGCCATACTTGAGTTCTCAAGGCCGAAATCCCCTCTTTTTGCCCCTCTCTATTTTTTCTATCTCAATAACATATTGCCCATTATAGGCGGTATTATATCAGGAGATAAAGAGGCATATCGTTATCTGGCAACCTCAATTCAGGAATTTCCGCCTCCTGAGCATATTGCATCCATGTTAGATGGCGCCGGGTTTGAAGAGGTCAATATAACCCCTCTTACCTTTGGAGTAGTTACCCTCTATTGCTGTAAAAGACCCGCCTGATCCTCTTTTAACTGTCCATCCTGCCCCTTTTTTATGGCCATTCGCGCAAGAGTATCCGCCCTCTCATTCATTTTGTCCCCAGAATGTCCCCTTACCCACTTATATGTCATATCGTGTTTCTTATTGAGCTCTAAAAGCAATCTCCACAGGTCCTTATTTTTAACGCCCTTTTTGCTATCACTCAATCTCCCTTTTTGAATCCAGTTCTTTATCCATGTGGTCATGCCATCTTTGAGATAAGAAGAGTCAGTATAGAGAACAACCCTGCACCTTTTTTTCAGCGCCTCAATGCCCCTTATTGCCGCCAAAAGCTCCATCCTGTTATTTGTGGTATTGGAGCACCAGCCATATATCTCTTTTTTATAATTCTTATAGATGAGTATAGCGGCATAACCGCCAGGGCCAGGGTTTCCGGAACATGCGCCATCAGTAAAAATCCTGACCTCAGGAAGGGAGTCCGCAGGCAATACAGCTTCCTCCTGTAAAGAGTTTTTTCTCAACCCAGTTTATAGCATATTTTAGGAGGGCGAATTCATCGTTTTTAATCTTGGCGATGACCTCTTCATCCTCCATATATCTATCAAGGTTAGGACCATTTAAAAAATATTCTCTAAACCCATCAATGTCATAACAACCCATATAAAATATCTCTATCTGATCTGCATTCAGTTGCCCGATGTTAGCCGTCTTTTTTATATGAAACAGCCTGTTAAATATATCATTCATCTCATTATACGGCCTTAATCCCTCATGCTCTATCCACTCAGATACGCTCCGCTCTTTACCGCCTTTAAATCCCTTACAGTCTGATTCTCTAACAATATAGTAATATTCATCCATCTCATTATCTTTGTCTCCAACCCGATAGTTAATCCTTGCTAGCGGGTATGTCCTGCACGCACCGGGTCGGTCATCATACACCCTGCATCCCCTGCCCTCTTCTAAAAAAGGACACTTTAAATAAGGCGGCTCCATCTTGACTGTAACAATCGGGATGCCGCTCTCAGGGCCTACATGCACGGTTGTATAGGTATCAAGGAACTCCTTTGATGTCATAGACAGGGCATTTTTTAATCTTAATATGTCATACGGCATGAGTATTAAGGTAAGATCATAACAACATTGAGTAAAACACTCCTTTTCAGGGACGCATGAAAAACAAAACTTATCATTTCCCCGAAGCTCCCGCGATGTATCAAGGACAGTCTCCACTTCCTTTCCCATTATAACCTCCTCTATAAAATATAATAAACTTATAATGTTTAGTTATGAGCGTTGCTTCTTTTCCTCTTATCTTTTCCTTCCTTAGGTCATTTTTAAGGTTGTTATTTCTGAAGATACTCCTTTACTTCCTCAATTATTTGCAGAATTGAAGGCTTAATAGTATCAATCACCTTGTCAGATATATGCTTGTGGTGGGGAAAAACTGAGCGCCACATAATGTTGATAATCGTTGGCCCATTCCACAAATGCCTCGGAATCTTCCAATAGTCCCTTCCTAAAATTATCAAAAAACTCTTCGGATGTTATTTGATAACGAGTTTCATTGACACTGAGGCGTTTAGCTATAGCAACAAGGGCGTCAACAGGCGAGTCATATTCAATTCGCTGTTTACGCATATTCCCTCCTTTCTTGCTTTAGATGAGATGATAAGGTTCTGCTTTTTAGCAATCAATCCAGCGGATGTAAATTTTTTGTTTCACATCCCCTTTCAGTCTGAAATTATATTAAGACCATCATCTTATCCCTGTCAAGAGTATGCACCCTTTTGTTAGCCCACTGTTGCCGTGCATGATTTAGGCATAAAATAAAAGCCCCCTTATACAAGGGGGCTCAAGCAATCAAAAGGTAATCAATTTCAATATTTAATTAATTGATTAATAATTACATCTAAGCACTTGATTAAATGTCATAATATAGGAAGAACTCATAAGGATGAGGACGGAGCTTTACAGGATTTATCTCATTTTCTACCTTATAGTCTATCCACATATCAATTGCATCCTGAGTAAAGACATCGCCCTTTAATAGGAATTCATGGTCATCTTTAAGGGCGTTAATTGCCTCGTCAAGCGATCCGGGTGCGGACGGAATATTGGCAAGCTCTTCTGGAGGCAGGTCATATATATTCTTATCAAGCGGCTCACCAGGGTCAATCTTGTTTTCAATGCCGTCAAGCACTGCCATCAGCATTGCGGAAAAAGCAAGGTAGCCGTTACAGGATGGGTCAGGCGTCCTGAACTCTATCCTCTTTGCCTTTGGAGAATCTGAATACATAGGTATTCTCACGGCAGCGCTTCTGTTCCTGCTTGAATACGCCAGATTTACAGGTGCCTCAAAGCCCGGCACAAGCCTCTTATATGAGTTTGTTGAAGGATTGGTAAAGGCGCAGAGGGCGCGGCAGTGTTTTAATATGCCGCCTATCGCATAAAGGGCGACATCGGATATCCCTGCATACTTATCTCCTGCAAACACCGGGGTATCTCCCTTCCAGATGCTTATATGGGTATGCATTCCAGTGCCATTGTCTCCAAAGATGGGCTTTGGCATAAATGTTACTGTGCGCCCATATTTATATGCCACATTCTTTAATATATACTTAAACCACATAAGCTGATCACCCATCTGGACAAGGGGCTTAAAGCGCATGTCAATCTCTGCCTGACCGGCGGTTGCAACCTCATGGTGCTGACACTCAACATCAATGCCGAGAGACTCAAGGGTAAGGAGCATCTCTGTCCTCATATCCTGAAACTTATCAGTTGGCGGCACTGGGAAATATCCCTCTTTGTGTCTGGGCTTATATCCAAGGTTTGGGCACTCGTCTCTTCCAGTATTCCAGATGCCTTCAACAGAATCTACCTGATAAAAACAGCCATTGGGCTGATTCTCATAGCGGATATCGTCAAATATAAAGAACTCCGCCTCTGGGCCGAAATACGCCACATCCCCAATGCCAGTGCTCTTCAAGTATGCCTCAGCCTTTTTTGCGATATTTCTCGGGTCGCGGCTGTATGGCTCACGGGTTACTGGGTCAACAATGTTACCGATTAAGACAAGGGTTGGCTCTTCAAAGAATGGGTCAATCTGTGCGGTGGCGGCATCGGGCACAACCAGCATATCGCTTGCATTTATTGGCTGCCAGCCCCTTATGCTTGAGCCGTCAAAGCCAAAGCCATCTTCAAAGCTCCCCTCATCAAGCTCGCTTATGGGCACTGAAAAATGCTGCCATACCCCGGGAAAGTCAAGGAACCTGATGTCAACTACCTTGACGCCTTTTTCCTTTGCAAGTTCAAGCACATCTTTTGGTGTCATAAAAAATCCTCCTTTTTATTTATAATGTAATATTAATGTAATAAATTTATAGTTATTTAAAATACGCATTCAACAGAAAACCTCAGGGCATCCTTTAACTCATTAAGAAACTCCTTATCTGTTATCTTCTCCCCCAATTCATCAAGGCAATATATAGAAATAGATACCCTGTCAGCGCTTGGCGCCATCTTTGCCCTGTATATATTTATCCCAAAGTCCGCCATCTGTCTTGTAATAGAATATAAAAGGCCAATTTTGGGGTCGCACTCAATGTCAATTATTGTATAAAAGTCTGAAACATCATTCTCTATCGCTATCTCTGACTCTTCTTTTAACAGACATACAGGCCCGCTGCTACCATAAATTGGCCTGTATTTTTTATATAATCTGTGGGGAAGGCCAAACCTGCCTAATATGGCCTTTTTCATAGTCTCTTTTATCCTGTCCCATTCCATATCGCTAAACTGAACCTTGAGAGTAGGCTCAACATCAAGGACATCAACAACAGTCCCATCCCTTAATGTAAATATCTGCGCAGCAAGAACTCTAAGATTTTCAAGCGTAAGAACGCCGCATATCTTTGAGAGAAGCCCAGTTCTATCGCGTGTCATAATGAGAATTGACCAGTATGAGCCCTTATTTTCAGGGATTAAGATGACTTCATCCCTGTCAATCTCCTTTTTAAGCCTTATATGGCCTGCAATTGCCTCTGGCGTAAAGGCCATAAGGTAATCTTCTGGAAGGGTAGATATAATTTCCTTTGTCTTTTCTTCCTCTCCAAGCCTTTCATAAAGCCTTTCACGCATCCATCTCACTGCCTTGACCCTGTCAGGGTCCAGGAGGTCCTTTTGCTCAAGGATATGCAAAATCCTCAAATAAAGCTCTATAATAAGCGCCCCTTTCCAGTCGCTCCATGCATTCGGGCCAGTTGCCTTTGAATCAGCTACAGTAAGGAGATACAACATAGTAAGACGCATTGGGTCTTTAATATGACGAGCGCATTTTATTATAAGCCCTTCATCCTCAAGGTCCCTTTTGGCAGCTATCTCCGCAAGAAACAGGTGCTCTTTTATCAAAAAACACAGGGTATCAATGGCCTTTTTGTCAAGCCCAATCCTCTTGCCAATAATACGGGCAATAGATGCCCCCTTTTCTGAATGGTCTTTTCCATAACCCTTTCCTATATCATGGAGAAGGGCGGCAAGGAAAAGACACTCCTTATCTTTCTTATTAAGGCGCGCCGTCATCCCTGAATCTTTTGAGGCGGCATCATCTTTCAATAGCCTTGAAATCTCCTGAACAGTGTCTATAAGGTGAATATCTACTGTATTTATGTGATAGACATCATATTGGGCAAGGGCGGTTATGGCAGAAAACTCAGTAAGATAGCTTGAAAGGACATTTGTTTCATGGTGCATGGTAAAGAGAAGCGCCTTAGGGTCGCGTGAGACCATGAGGGCATCTAAAAAAAGTGACCTTATCTCAGAAGAACCCCTGAATCCATCGTCAATAATGGAAGTGCATTCCCTTATTATCTTCTTCGTCCTGTAATGAAGCGGCACATCATAACTTGCGGAATAATAAAAAAGCCTCATTATTAATTGAGGCATTGCCTCTATATGGGCCTTAGAGTCTATGACTATCCTGTTATTGACAATCTCAACTCCATCTTCAATAACCCTTCCCCCTTTAGCCTGCGCCCTTGGATTTAATACCTCATAGACATGCTCTAAGAAGAGGTCAGTTATTGAGCTTATATCGCTCATTGCCTCATGGACATTTTTCATAAAGCGCTCAACAGCAAGCACCCCTGATTTATCAGAAAAATTGAGAAGCCTTGCTATTTCTACCTGATATTCAAAGAATAACCTGTCATTTTTCTTATTGCTCACAAAATGAAGCCTGTTTCTCACCTTAATAAGCTCTGAGAGTGATGATTTAAGCCTCTTGTGCTCATCTTGCGAGATAATCCCCTCTTTTTCAATGCCCTTGAGGCCATGTATGCCGAACAATACCTTTGAAATCCATATAATTGTATGAAGGTCCCTGAGCCCGCCCCTTCCATCCTTTATATTGGGCTCAAGCAGGTAGGCGTGTTCTCCAAAGCGATTAAGCCTCTTTTGCCTGTGGTCAATAAGGGACTCTACAAACGCCTTTCTCCTGCCCTCAATAAATTGTTGAAATATGCTCTTTATAAAATTGTTAAAGAGCCATGTATCGCCGCATATAAGCCTTGCGTCCAGGAAAGAGACAAGGAGAAAAAAGTCCTTTTCCGCCTCCTTAAGGCAATCCTCTATTGTCCTTACGCCATGGCCGACCTCTCGCTTTGAGTCCCATAAAGGGTAAAATATTGCGTTACATATCTGTTGAAGCCCGCTCTCTCCTGCCTCATGTAGAACCATGAGGTCAATATCTGAGAATGGATAAAGCTCCTGACGCCCATAGCCGCCAAGGGCGATAACAGAGACGCCATCCCTTATTTCATGGGGCAACCTGTTAAAAAGGCCGTCAATCCATGCGTCAAGTATATCGGAATGAGCCTTTAAGAGCTCATCACCGCAAAGCCCTTTTGCCCACATATCCTCAAGGATGGCCTTTCCGCTCGGAAGCTCAGATGATGGAAGACCGCTTGCCCCTTGAGCAATAGACCATCCCTTTCCATCCACCATTGAATGCCCGTAATGCGAGGGATTAAATTGCATCCTTTCCGCGTTCTCCTGTCCTCACCCGCACGACCTCTTCAACAGGGAGGACAAATATCTTTCCATCTCCAATCTTTCCAGTCTGGGCAGATGTCATTATCTTATCTATAACCTCTTCAACCTGCTCTGCATCTACTATTATCTCAAGTTTTACCTTTGGGATAAAATCAACAACATACTCTGCGCCCCTGTATATCTCCTTGTGCCCCTTTTGCCTGCCGTATCCCTTGACCTCGGATATGGTCATCCCTTTGATCCCTATCTCATTAAGCGCCTCTTTTACATCATCAAGTTTAAATGGCTTTATTATGGCCTCTATCTTTTTCATAATATTTATCCTCCTTTAAGTAACCGTTAGCTAACCTGCATAGGCAGTCTCGCTATGCTCGCTGAGGTCAATGCCCTCAGTCTCTGCCTCAGGGGTCAGCCTAAGTCCCATTGCGGCATCTACAAACTTCAGTATAATCCATGATACGACAAGAGTATATACCCCAACTGCACATATACCAAATAATTGCGTGGTAAGGAATTGCGGGTTTCCATAAAACAGGCCGTTTACCCCATCAGGATTTATTGCCTTTGAAGCAAAGAGCCCGAGGGCAACTGTTCCGATAAGGCCGCCGACGCCGTGGATGCCGACAACATCAAGGCTGTCATCATATCCAAGCCTTGATTTCATCAATACTGCGCCATAACATATCACCCCCGCCATTATGCCAATTATAATCGCTGCCATTGGGCTGACAAAGCCTGCCCCTGGCGTGATTGTCGCAAGACCTGCAATTGCGCCTGATGCAGCGCCAAGGGTCGTGGGCTTTCCCCTGTGTGCCCACTCTACTATAATCCATGTCGCCATTGCCACAAGCCCGGCAATATGGGTTGCTGTAGCCGCTGATGCAGCAATGCCATTGGCGCTCAGGGCGCTTCCTCCATTAAAGCCAAACCAGCCAAACCATAAAAGACCTGTGCCAAGGAGTGTCATTGGAAGATTATGAGGCAAAAAGCTCTGCCTGCCATACCCTTTTCTCTTTCCAGTTATTATTGCAGCGGCAAGGGCGGCTACGCCGCAGGTAAGATGCACGACAAGACCTCCGGCAAAGTCAAGCACCCCCCTTTCAGCAAGCCAGCCTCCCTTTCCCCATATCCAGTGACATACGGGATTATATACAAATATTGCCCACAGAAGGCTAAACACCACAAAAGGGGCAAAGCGCACCCTCTCAGCAAAGGCCCCTGTAATAAGGGCAGGCGTAATGATTGCAAACATACATTGATAGAGCATAAAGGCTATGTGCGGTATTGTAGATGCATAGTCAGGGCTTGGAGAAAGGCCAATCCCTTTAAGGCCAAGCCATGAGAGGTCGCCGACAAAGCCATTCACATCAGGGCCAAATGACATTGAATAACCAATAATGACCCATTCAACGCCAACTATTGAGGCCATGAAAAGGCTCTGCATAATTGTGCCAAGGGCATTTTTGCCCCTTACCATGCCCGCATAAAAAAGCCCAAGGGCGGGCGTCATTAAAAAAACCAATGCCGCGCATACAAGAATAAATGCAGTGTCTCCAGAATTTATTGCCCCCATCTTAAAAAATACCTCCTTCTAACTTCTAATTTAAACCGCTAATTTTAAGAATACAAAATTGCAGAAACTAAAAATAACTCCCGCTAAATAAAAAGGCTACGAAAGTCAGGCAGATTCCATGCCATGTTTTGTAAAAAAAGCGGGGGCAAGTTTGATTAATTTCTATTTTACTTATATTAAAGCAGGTTATAGTTGTCTGGCGGATTTATGTTTAAGCTGAAATTATATAAATTTGATATATTGCCTACTATAATTTTGTAACAATCTCACAACAAAATATAACAAAAACGAAAAATAATAGAACCAAATATTACATTTTTGTTATATGCAATATGTAACAATTGCCATGAAAATTACTCCTAAATCCTGCACGGCAAAAGGGGCAAAGAGGCTGGCTGCAATGGGGCAAAGGGCGCGTTGCAACGCGCCCCTACCGTGCCCCTACTGAAAATTTTAACTCCGGTCCCGTATAAACGGCATAATTATTTCCATAAAAATGATATGCCCTTTAGGAATCGTTCCAACTATATAATAAGCCTTGAAATGATAATGTCTTTAAACTAATATATTCGTATAAAATTTTAGATCCTATAAGGCAAAAGGGGACAAAAATGAATTTTACTCCTCACTGTTTTGCTGATAGCGAAACTTGTTTATTTTTATCCCCTTATAAGTTAATTTATCATTCATATATAAAATTTTAGCATTTTATTTAAGGAGCAATATAATGAACTACCCCAAATTTATATTAAATGACAAGTTTGAGCCTCAGGAGAACGACTTAATCCTTCTAATCTTTATAAATGATAAGGAAAGGCTATTTTTAGACTCTAAGCCCTTAGAAAAGATTGATATCATAGCGCCAAAAGAGCCAGGCGGGTCAACTACTTTGTTTAGAGGAAGCCTATATGATAAAAAGAACTGCATGGTAAGGGCATGCAGATTGGACAAAAAGCATTCTTCACCTCATGAGGCCATTAAGGAGGTTATATCAAAGCATATTGATATTTCTAAGGATGAAGATATTAAACGCATAGTTGTACTTATAGCGCCTGAAAGGGAGCCTCAGTGGATAAAATCCATAGCTGAAGGCGCGATATTGGGGGGATACAGATATGATGACTACCTCTCAAAAAAGCCCGAGCTACCCTCTATAGTCTGTATTTATGACAAAAAATTAAATAAAGAAGAAAAAGAGGCTATAGCCAATGCGCAAAAGGGATTTCACTGGGTCAATGCTGCCCGTGACCTTTTAAATGCCCCTCCAGTCGCCATAAATCCTCATTCGCTCTCAAAAAAATTTCAGGAACTGGGCAAAAAGGCAGGTCTAAAGGTTACTGTATGGGATGAAAAACGGATAAGGCGTGAAAAGATGAATGGGCTGCTTGCAGTCGGCAGCGGCAGCAACTACCCTCCCCGTCTTGTAATTGGTGAATATAGGCCAAAAGGCGCTAAAAAACACCTTGTCCTTGTGGGAAAGGGGGTCACCTTTGATACAGGGGGCTATTGCCTGAAGCCTTCAGAGGCGCAAATTGGTATGAAGTTTGACATGGCAGGGGCTGCTGCCTGCTTTTGCGCCGCTTGTGCGATATGCGAGATAGGCATTCCAATAAGGGTTACTGTAATTGCGCCTCTTTGCGAAAACGCTATATCATCTACTGCCTATAAAACAACTGATATTATAGTTATGCGAAATGGAAAGAGCGTTGAAGTAGATAACACTGATGCAGAGGGAAGGCTTATTCTGGCAGATGCGCTTGACCTTGCCCTTGAAAAAGACCCTGACTGGCTCATAGACATGGCGACCCTGACTGGCGCATGCGTAGTTGCCCTTGGAGATGATATAGCTGGCCTTATGGGACAGGATGATGACCTTATATCCAGTATTAAATCATCTGGCGAGGGTGTCGGCGAGCTATTTTGGGAGCTTCCTTTACATATGCCCTATACTGAAAAATTGAAATCTGACATAGCTGATACGAAAAATGCAGGCAAAAGATGGGGCGGGGCAATAACCGGCGCCCTGTTCTTAAAGCGCTTTGTGCCAGACGATGTAGCATGGGTCCATGCAGATATAGCAGGGCCAGGGGTTAAAGAAGAGCCCCTTGGTCATCTGGGAAAGGGGTCAAAGGGATTTGGGATAAAGACCCTTATAGAGCTTGCCCGAAGGTTAATAGATTAATCAATAAAAAGCTATTAATCTATGAATAATAATATTATTATGCAGGCTCTCTAATTTATCTATCATTGCTACCATTAATCGCAATATTATTTGCGATTAAATAAATTATAAGGGATGGGGATTAGGGAAATGTTATGGAACAAAAATTACGAGATAGGCGTATCGGAGGTAGATAATCAACATAAAAAACTCTTTGGCATTATTGAAAAGATGGAAAACGCCTTAAAGGAAGGCCGTATTGATCAAGAAGTCGGGGCAATATTTAAAGAACTGGTTGATTATACAAAGTATCATTTTAAAAGTGAGGAAGAGGTTATGAAAAAATATGGTTATCCTCACTTAGAAAAGCATAAAAAGCTTCATGCCCAATTAATCAATGAGATAAAAAAACTATTGCTTCAATTAAAAGAAGGGAAGGCCGTAACAATAGAGCTTTTTAAACTTGTAAAGACATGGATTGTAAATCATGTATTAAAAGAAGACCTCAAGATAAGGTCATTTATTAATGGGTAAAAATAAAAATTTTTCCCGATTCCTTATACTATTATGAAAAATGAGCCGCCTGTTATAGAATTAAAGAAAGTATGCAAAAAATATTCAGATGATACCATTGCCCTTTATGACATATCTTTTTCCCTGAAGAGGGGGGAGTTCTGTTTTCTTACAGGCCCGAGTGGCTCGGGAAAGACGACTATATTAAGGCTGTTATACTTTGCTGAAATGCCCACTTCAGGAGACATTATGCTTGACGGTCTTTCTGTATCCGCCATAAAACCGTCTCACTTGCCAGTAATCAGAAGGCGTATTGGAACAATATTTCAGGATTTTAAATTACTTAATGACAGAACGGTATTTGACAATATTGCCCTTGCCTTAGAGGTTGCAGGATATGGAAAGGAGCAAATAAGGTCAAAGATAGAGCAGGCGATTGATGGGCTCGGGCTCAGGGATAAACTTAATAAATATCCAAGGCAACTCTCTGGAGGAGAGCAGCAACGCGTGGCAATCGCCCGTGCGATAGTAAACAGGCCGTCAATCATACTTGCTGATGAGCCGACAGGGAATTTAGATGCGGATTTTACAATGGAGGTTATGGATATATTAGACTATCTTAATTCCAGAGGCGCCACTATATTATTCGCCACCCATGACGAAAGGCTATATGAAGGGCTTAAAAGAAGGGTCATAACCATAGAAAAGGGCAGAATAAAAAACATAGAAGAGTAGAGAGAGGGTTGATTTGGCATCATTAATTCATCGTTCCTTAACAGGCATAATAACACACCCCGTTAACCATTTTATTACCATTATAGTCGTATCCTTAAATATATTTATAGCGTCTTTCTTTTATCTTATCTATATAAACCTTAATTCCCTGTCATCTTATCTCCAATCATCCTTTAAGATTATAGCCTTTGTAAAAAAGGATGCAGACCCTGATGCAATACCTCAGATCTATAAAAAACTTTCACAGCTTAACAGCGTTCAATCAGTTGCTTATATATCGCCTGAAAAGGCACTAAATAGGCTTAAACTGATTATTAAAGACGATAAAGAAATATTAAAGGAGATTAACCCCGATTTTATCCCCCCATCCTTTGAAATAAAACTAAAAAAATGGGCATTAAATACGGATAACAGCCAACAATTAGCTCGCAAGATAAATGATATAGAAGGCATTTCCGATGTAAGATATGGTAAAAGCTGGATTGAGAGCCTTTCAAAGATTATAATAACATTCAGGACAATAGGGATAATAGGAGGCATTATTTTATTCCTGAGCGCCTCTTTTTTAATATCGCTTACAATACGCATAAACATATCTTCAAAGATTAAAGAGATTGAGATAATGAAGCTCCTGGGGGCGACCAATTCCTATATAATCGGCCCTTTTATCATGCAGGCGGCCATACAATCAGTCACTGGCTCATCTATAGCCATTTTAATACTATATGGAGTTTACTGGTCATTAATTAATAATAATGTCTTCTCAAAAATTAACTTTTTAAATTTAAATCTTTTTTTAAAGGTCTTTGATAACATATCTATTATATTTTTAGCCCCAAAAGATATGCTTATAATATTTATGATATCTGCTATGATATCTATATTGACTGCCTATATAGCCATTAACAGACATTTAAGGGGCTATCTTGATTAAGGATAAAAAATATTCACTCAATAAAATATGTGGCTGCTAATTGCAATAACCCTATTAGGGACCAGTACATTAAGCGCTCCTGTTATATCAGTCGGACAATCTCCCCTCACTGCTCCAATAGCGCTCTCCCCATCAATGCCATTAAATTCAACCTTAAAAGACATAGACACTGAGATTGGGAAAAAGAAACAAAATATAGAAGACTTAGAAAAAGAACACGATAAAATGCTCAAAGAAATTGAGGCCATTAACGCCGCAATAAATAAACATGTAAGCCAGTTAAATAAACTGAACAAGGCGGTATCGTCTTTAAGCGATGAGATTGAGGGATTAAACGCCTCTATAGAGCTGTATTATATGCGCTTAAATCAACAAAAACGCCTTATAGAAAAGAGATTAGAGGCGCTATGGAAGCAGAAGGTGATTGACCCAATAACTATTCCCATTGCCCTTTCTATTAAGGATATATGGGGGGCATATTGGGCAAACGAATATCTCATAAAGTTATTAGAGCATGATAAGTCCATGATAAGGGGCTATTATGAAACCATGTTCTGGTTAAATGATAAAAGGCACATTTTGCTTAATAAGACTAAAAGCTTAAAAAGGACGCTTAATCTGCTCCAGGAAGAAAAGAGGGCATTGGAAGAGTCTAAAATGGCCAAAAAACAATATTTAAATAATATATCTCAAAAAAAAGATGAATACATGAAGCTATTAAGCGCTCTTAATGAGAAAAGACAAAAAATTATAGAAAGATTGATAGCAGATAAGGCTGAAAAAGGGATTGAAAAGAGATATGACAATAATGATTATAAAGTCAGCAATGCCAAAGACACGCTATATACACAAGATATTGATGATATAACCCAATATATAGGGACATTAACCCCGCCTGCCTTCAATATCCGCTCCATGAAATATTCCTATGATGAAAAGGGCAATATTAACGGGATATTCCTTGATGTCCGTCTCGGGACAAATGTAAGGGCAATATTTGATGGAAAAGTAACATTTACAGGATACATAAAGGGCATAGGAAACTCTATCGTAATAGACCACGGAAGCGGTTATACAACCATTACAGGATGCCTCAGCAATATATTTGTTAAAACAGGCCAGACAGTATTTGAGGGAGATATTATCGGCATATCCGGGACATGCCCTGCCCTTAATGAAGGCATATTTTTTGAAACCATAAAAGATGGAACAGATGTTGACCCCCTTTCCGTTGTCAAGCTGCCCCCTATTCCAGCAGGAGAAAAACCATCTTATTAAAATATCAACCCACTTTATACCACCCAATAAAAACATCTAAAAAACAGAGAACAACCTTAAAAAACAGAGATGTTTTGTTGACATTTACTTTTAAGACCACTTTTTTTTAAGATTATCTACTAAAAACCCCTTGACATACCCCCCAGTTATTTTCTATAGTGGAACTTAGTGGGCAGAAGTGGGACAAAAAGGGGGACAAGTGTTCCGCGGCAAATCCATTCATTCACTTGACGCTAAGGGCAGGCTGAGCATCCCTGCACGGTTTAAGGAGGTATTAAAGGGGCAGTATCAGTCTGACAAGCTCTTTGTTACGAATAAGGTTAAGTGTCTTGTGGCATATCCTTATGAGGAGTGGAAAAAGATTGAGGAAAAATTCGGAGATACCCCCCTGCCCCCTCCTGAGATACAGCGTTTTCAAAGGTATTTTATTGCATCTGCAGTGGAGTGTAACCTTGACTCCCATGGAAGGATACTCATCCCCGGCCACCTGAGAGAAGAGGCGGGGATTGAAAAGGAGGTAGTTCTTCTTGGTATGCTTAAATATTTTGAGATATGGAACAAGGCTGCCCTTGATGAAGAATTCAAGGTAGTAAGGAAAAGGTTTGATGAATTTAATACCTTTGTCTCTGAAAACACCAGCAGATGAGGATTTATATTCTATAAGGCACATACCTGTAATGGCCAATGAGGTAGTGCGTTTTTTAATGGAGATTTCTCCACAGGTAGTCATTGACGGCACATGCGGCTCAGGTGGCCATGCCCACTCTATACTCAGCGCAATAGACAGCATAAAAAGATATATATGTATTGACTGGGATGATATGGCAATCCAGATATCTCAAGAAAGGCTCTCTCAATTTAAAGAGAAGGTTGACTTTATAAGAAGCAATTTCAAAAACATACCTCAGCTTATAAGAGAGCATGGGATAAACAAGGCTGATGCCGTTATCTTAGACCTTGGGTTATCCTCAATGCAGCTTGAGATGAGCGGACGGGGATTTAGCTTTAGGCGAGATGAGCCAGTTGATATGAGGATGGATGACTCTGACCCAACAACAGCCCTTGACCTTATAAAATCACTGTCAGTTGATCAGTTGTCCCAGATTATAAGGGAGTATGGAGAGGAGAGATGGGCAAAAAGGATAGCCCATTCAATAAAGGAATACTGTAAAAATGAACCAATGCCAACAAGCAAGGGGCTTGCCAGCGCAATATGCATGGCAATTCCAAGGAGATTCCACCCCAAAAAGATACACCCTGCAACAAAGACATTTCAGGCTATCCGCATTGCCCTCAACAGGGAGATGGACAATCTAAAAAGGGCGTTAGAAGAGCTTCCGGACATATTGAGAAGGGGGGGCAGATTTATAGTCATATCCTTTCATTCCATTGAAGACAGGATGGTAAAACATGCCTTTAAAGAAGATAATCGTCTAAAACCGCTTACTAAAAGGCCAGTAACGCCTCAAGATGCAGAGATTGTCTTAAATTCAAGGTCAAGAAGCGCAAAATTGAGGTGTGCAGAAAAGATATTTTAAAACAAGGGAGACAGGAGGATAAAAAATGAGCTCAAGGGCTTCAAGCATAAAGGTTGGGGGGATACAATATGAGGCAAGGCTCAAGCAAAGGGATAAGGCAGCCATTAACCTCACCATAACCCCGCGCACCGTTATAATTGGCGTAATCGCGATGGCCCTTCTAATCTGCTGTGTTATAACCACATTAAAACTTACTGATATAATTAATAAAATAGATGAGCAGAGGATGGAAATCACTGCATTAAAGAATAAGCAGAGAGAATATAAAGAAAAAATTACAATATTAACAAGCGCTGAAAATCTTAAAAAGATTGGAAAGGCCCTCAGGCTTCATCCGCCTAAAAGCTCTGATACTGTCCATATTGGCTATTAAAAATAGGCGGCTCTTATAGTCAAAGGGAGGTAATTATGGGAAAGGATGTAAGGGGCGTTAACCTATTTTCTGTTGAGCGCTGGGACAAAAAACACTTGATCATCCTCAAGAAAAGGGCATCGTTTATTGTGATGCTCTTTCTTTTATTAGTTCCCCTTATAGCCTTTTCTTTAAAAGGGGCACGCCTTGAATTGGAGGCAAAGATAACTCCATCCTTTACCCCGCTTCGCGGCAATATATTAGACAGGACAGGGACGCTTCTGGCCTTCAGCCCGTCATCTCCCGTAAGGGATAGGGATCAATCTCCGGCCATAGACGCCATACATGCAGCAACGCCCCCTAAACGCATATATCCATATAATGATATGGCAAGAGATATTATTGGGGCAGTTGACAGGTTTTATACAGGAATAAGCGGTATAGAGCTTTTAATGAACAGGCAATTATCAAATGCGCAGGATGTCTTTCTTACCCTTGAAAGAGAGAGCCAGTTACGGGCAGATGAGATGTTAAACGCCCATTTAAGGCGCCTCAGGGCATCATCAGGCTGTCTTGTCATCATGGATGTTGACACTGGCGGGGTGATTGCCGCCTCATATAAAGGGGCTCTTAACCTTCAGGATGGCCTCCTTAGCGCAAGCCTCATCTCTCTTCCTATAAGATGGCTAACGACTTCATCAACATGCCCGAATAATGGCCTGAGAAGAGATGACCTTATAACAGATAAAGGGGCGATACGCTGGATAGAGGCAGAGGCGGATGGGAGGCTGAGGCTATGGTCCCCATGGAGCCATAGCTTTTTACAGGGTTTTTCAAGGGAAAAACATTCCATTACAAAGGAGCTGATAGAGCTTGGAATTGGAGAGGGTCATGGGAAAGTCCCTGTATTCTCCTATAGGCTATTTGAAGAAGAGCTTAAATCCACAGCGCTTAACATATTATCCGCATTTTCATCTCTTATAAATAAGACAGGTCCCATATCTCCGTGTCTTGTCCTGCATACATCAGACAACACAATCTCATCTAACGCCGTATGCAAAGCTAACAATAATAAAGGTCAAATAAGCTGGCTTACTCAAGAAAAAAAAGATAAATTAAAAGAGGCGCTTTCCTCTTCAAGCGCCCCTTCTATCGTAAGCGTGTTGAAAAATAAAGACAGCCGCTCCCCCAAATATGAAATGGTCTCCCTTGGATACTGGCCAAAGGATAATCCCAGATTAGCATATATTTATGCCATAAAAGACGCAAAGATTGACCCTGTAAGAAAAAGGGCGGCCTTTACTGGCGTTAAGACAATCTTAAAAAAGGGCGTATCATTGCTTGAAAAATCAAATACTGAATTTCTCTTTGGGATGAAGTGATAATGGAAATATCCAGAATAATAACGGCGCTAAACAATGCAGGCATTATAAAAGGGATAAAGGGAAGTCTTCCTGCGCACATAAAGGGCATTGCCCTTGACTCAAGGCAGATTAAAAAAGGCTATATTTTCATTGCCGTAAAAGGGACAAAAGACAGCGGAGCCAACTACATAGAAGAGGCGATAAAAAATGGCGCAAGCTGCATAATCCTTCAACACGATTTTCATCATTCCCCTGACATACCAGCCATTTATGTATCCAACCCCAGAAAGGCGGCCGCCATTGTAAGCTCTGTATTTTATGAAAACAACGAAAACCTCCCTATAAACATTGTAGCAGTTACAGGGACAAACGGGAAAACAACTTTTACCCATTTATTAGAGGCTATATTAAGGGCATGTGGCTATAAAACTGGCATAATTGGCACAATATACTATAAAATTAATGATAAGGTCATAAATGCCCCTCTTACAACGCCTGACCCAGTAAGGCTTAACATGCTCATTAGCGAGATGAAAAGCCAAGGGGTAACCCATCTTTTAATTGAGGCCTCAAGCCATGCAATAGACCAGTTCAGGCTATGGGGCATCCCCATAAAGTGCGCTGTCTTTACCAACTTAGGACGGGACCACCTTGACTATCATGCTGATATACAAGGGTATTTTAATGCAAAAAAGAGGCTTTTTTTTGAATATCAGCCTGTTGCTTCTGTCGTCAATATAGATGATGCCTATGGTAAAAGGCTTTGGGAAGAGTTAAGGGAAAACGGCAGAGGCGTTATAACCTATGGGATAAACAATAAGGACGCAGATATAAGGGCAAAGGAAATAATGACATCTTTTAAGGGCACGAAGATGAAAGTTGCCTTACAGGTGAATAACACAGATAACCCCGGAATTATAAAAGGGGGAAATGACATAATTGAAATAGAAATAATCTCAAGGCTTATAGGAAGGTTTAACGCCTATAATATCCTGTCAGCCATAGGCGGGGCTATTGCGCTAACCATCCCCTACCCTGCCATTATAGATGGCATAAGCCGGTGCCCTTATGTGTCAGGAAGGTGCGAGCCAGTAGAAAGCAGGCCTGGCCTCAATATATTTGTTGACTATGCCCATACGCCAGATGCAGTCAAGGCAATATTGAAAGAGATAAGGCGTATTGGAGCCCTTGATGAGGGCAATGGCCGTATCATTTCTTCCCCTAAGACAAATATTATCACTGTAATAGGATGCGGCGGCGATAGAGATGCAGGAAAGCGCCCTGTAATGGGGGAGATCGCCTCGCAATTTTCTGATACTGCAATCTTTACAACTGATAATCCAAGAAATGAGCCCCCTGAGTCAATAATTGACGCCATGCTCACGGGCGTATCAAGGGGTGCTGATGTAAGGTGCGTAATAAACAGGGCTGATGCAATCAGATATGCAATAGAAATTGCAAACCACAGGAAATTAAAAGGAGGACAGTGTAATATCCTGATACTTGGAAAGGGGCATGAGCAATTTCAGATAGTAAAGGATAAAAAGCTCCGCTTCTCTGATAAAGAGGCAGTCCGAGATGCGCTTTGCTCAATAGATAATCGTTCAAGGCGCGACAATGGCGATAAAACAGGCGGGGCATTAAAATATGACAATCTCTTTGAGATGAGGCGCACAGGCTCTCTTTCAATAACGACTGACGAGTTGATAAAATGGACAAAATCCCATATAGAAAAGGGGGAAGATGGGCAGCGAATTGCCTCCATTGCCACGGACTCACGGTTCATATTTTATGGAGACGCCTTTATTGCGATAAAAGGCGAGCGCACAGACGGGCATAAGTTTATAAGAGATGCCATTAAAAAAGGGGCAATGGGGATAATATCAGGGCTTAACATAGATGGCCTGCTCTCAAAAGGGCTCATAGAAAAACAGGATATAGAAAAGATAAAGTTCTTTATAACCTCTTCTGACACTGTATCCTTTCTTGGAGAGCTTGCAAGGCGCTATAAACAACTGCTCTCTCTTCCATCCATTGCCATTACTGGCAGTTGCGGCAAGACTACCACCAAAGAGATAGTCATAAGCGTCTTATCGCAACGATACAATGTTATCGGGACATATAAAAACCTTAATAACCTTATAGGGCTTCCAGTAACCATATTAAACGCAGGACCAGGGCATGATGCGGCTGTATTGGAGCTTGGCATGAATAGAGCTGGCGAGATTAAAAGGCTTACGCAAATAGCATCGCCAGCGATAGGGGCAGTAACCAATATACGCCCCTCACACCTTGAAGGGCTTAAAAGCATTGAGGCAATAGCTGAGGAAAAGCTCACCCTGTTTCATGCAATGCCTGAAGATAGTATATGCTGTATAAACTTAGATGACACATACATAAAAAGGGATCTTCATAAAATAAGGCAAAAAAAAATTGGATATACAATAAATACGGCAATAACTGAAAACGAATTAAAGAACGCGGGAAAGGATTTTGAAAAAATTATAAAACTAAATAATATCAAAAAAAGAGAGGCAAACAACATAGAAGTTGATATAGAGCTCTATGAATATCCTGCATCATCTCATAGCATCCATGCCATTAAAAGCCCTCTTATGGGAATGGGCAATGTCCAGAACCTTTTGTGCGCCATATCAATATGCCTTGCATACAGGATGGATATGGATGAGATTATAAAGGGAATTGAAGGCGTAAGCCCTGTTGATGGGCGGTTATGCCTTATAAAAGCGCCTAAAATGGGGTGGAATATTATTGATGATACATATAACGCAAACCCTGCCTCATTAGTCAATGCCATTTCTACCTTAAAGGAGCTTGGCAATGGAAATTGCCTGTGCGCTATTATTGGAGATATGTATGAGCTTGGCCAGAAGGCAGGGGAATATCATATTGAGATTGCAAAGGCCCTTTCTGATGCAGGCGTAAGCATTGCGCTGTTTGCAGGAAGGTTTTCTTCAATTATGAAAAAGACCTTTAACAACCATTCTCATAAGGGAATGGCTATGGCATTCTGTGATACTGATGCCCTTCTGGACAATATTGCAGGCAAAAAGACCGACCTGTTTCCAGAGGGCTCATGGATACTCATAAAAGGCTCAAGAAAGATGGCAATGGAAAGGGCAGTCAGATTAATGGTTGAGAAGTGATAAGGATAAAAATAGAAGCATTAAAAAGGCATTTAAATAGGTATTAATTATGCTGTATCATCTCCTTATACCTCTTCAGGATATATGGCCAGTATTTAATGTATTCAGGTACATAACATTTCGCACAATATATGCGGCTGTTACCGCCCTTGGATTTATGCTCATATTAACGCCCTGGTTTATAAAAAAGATGAGGGAATTAAGGGCAGGACAGAGCATAAGGGCTGATGGGCCAAAGACGCACCTTAAAAAAGAGGGCACCCCGAGCATGGGGGGCATCATTATGATATGCTCTGTTACAGGCTCTGCCTTACTTTGGGGTAACCTCAACAACCTATATCTCTGGCTTGTTGTGCTTGCATTTATCTCCTTCGGGGCCATCGGGCTTATTGATGACCTTAAAAAAATCCGTCAGAAGGACTCAAGGGGCATTAGCGCCAGAGCCAAGCTATTATTTCAATTTATAATCTCCATTGCGTTTGGAATAGTCCTTTATCAGCATGGCCTTATAGATACAAGGTTATATGTGCCTTTTTTTAAAGACTTTCATCCTGACCTCGGGCTATTATACTGGCTCTTTATCGCGATTGTGATGACAGGCTCATCAAATGCAGTAAACCTTACAGACGGCCTTGACGGGCTTGCAATAGGTCCATTCATAATTTGCGCCTCCGTATATGCCATATTCTCCTATGTTGCAGGACATGCAGAGCTTTCAAGATACCTCCTTATCCCGCATGTAAGGGGCGCAGGAGAGCTTACGATCTTTTGCGGCGCCCTTGCTGGCGCTGGCCTTGGATTTTTGTGGTTCAACACCTTTCCTGCTGAGATATTTATGGGAGATGTGGGGAGCCTCTCACTTGGAGGCGCAATAGGGGCAGTAGCGATTATAGTGAAACAGGAACTATTGCTCCTTATAGTCGGCGGCATATTTGTTATTGAGGCATTATCTGTAATGATGCAGGTAGGATATTTTAAGCTGTCAGGCGGTAAAAGGATATTTAAGATGGCGCCTATTCACCACCACTTTGAGCTTAAGGGCTGGGCAGAGCCAAAGGTAATAGTAAGGTTCTGGATAATATCAATAATACTGGGGCTGATTGGCATCAGCACATTAAAGTTGAGATAAAGTCAAAAAATGATAACGCAACAGGCAATGAAGACAGTAAAAGACATATATGACATCATAGACGGGATAAATAGCATAGCAGTGCTTGGGGCAGGAAAAAGCGGTATTGAAACGGCTAAGTGGGCAAGGATGAAGGGGATAAATGTTTTATTGAGCGATATAAGGCCGATTTCATCATGGCCAAAAGATGTTATTGAATGGTGCAATAAAAATGGGGTCTTATGCGAGGGAGGAAGCCATTCAGGGCAAATCTTATCCTGTGATGCAATATCCCCAAGCCCTGGGATACCCCTTTCCATACCAGTCCTCAAGGAGGCAAGAAAGAAGAATATACCAATTATAGGAGAGCTTGCCATTGGCCTTTCATTGATGACTGACGCCTTTTCAATAGGCATTACAGGGACAAATGGAAAGACCACTGTTACAACGCTTATTGGCAGTATTTTAAGGGATTGGGAGTGCAAGAAGGCAGAAAAAGATAAAAAAGAGGTAATCCTATGCGGCAACATTGGAACGCCTCTCATCTCTTATGTCAATTCCGTCAAAGGATATGATAAGGCAAGGCTTGTTATTGAAATAAGCAGCTTTCAATTAGACCTCTTTCCTCATGGAAGGCATGATGAGCATCATTTGCTTGATGTGGCGGTATTGCTGAATATCTCTCAAGACCACTTAGAGCGTTATAAAGACATTGAGCAATACGCAATGAGCAAGGCAAGGTTATTCTCTCTGTTAAAGCCAAATGGATACGGCATCATAGGCGAGGAGGCGCTGAGGCTCTTAACTGCCGTCTCTCCAGCAATGTTTAACCCTGAAGACTATGGAAAAAGACTTTTAATAATTCCTGAACATATTGAAATTAAAGATGAAAAGATGCAAAATACCTCTTCACAAGGGGGCAAGGCCCTGACTGTAACGCTCCCTGACGGCTCTAAGGAGCTGTATAATCTCAATGGGATAAGCCTCATTGGAAGGCATAACCTCAAAAATATATATGCATCAATACTGATGGCAAGGCTGTCAAATGTAGCGCAGGAGGAAATTCAACAGGCAATCTCTCAATTTATACCCCTTGAGCACAGGCTTGAGATAGTAAGGGAGATTGATGAGATAACATTTGTAAATGATTCAAAGGCAACCAATATTGATGCCCTGATAAGCGCATTAAACTCATTTGATAGCGGCATCATACTGCTTGCCGGCGGCCTTAAAAAGGGACAGGACTTTTCTCCATTAAACGACCCGCTGCTTTTAAAAAAGGTAAAACTTGCCATATTGTTTGGAAAAGATGCCAGAGACCTTGAAAAGGCAATGGCAGGGCATTGTGATATTCTGGTAATAAACAATAAAAATCGTAATTCTACTGATGCGCCTAATGGAAATCATATTATAACGCAGGGAGTAAGGCTTGCTTATCGCCATGCGGCAAAAGGAGATGTTGTGCTGTTTTCTCCAGCATGCGCAAGTTTTGACCTGTTTAACAATTATAAAGAGAGGGGAAAGGCATTTAAAGATGCCGTCTTTAAACTTTAACTCAAAAAAAACAGGTGATAATATAGAAAAAAGGGATATATTCAGGGTTGCTGTATGCGGAGGCGGCACAGGGGGGCATATATTCCCAGGGCTTTCTATATTAGAGGCCATTTCTGACAGTATTCCAATAGAGGTAATGTGGATAGGGACAGGCAGGGAAGTAGAAAAAAGGATACTTAAAACAAAGGAGGTTAAATATAAATTTGAATATAAATGGATTGATGCCCGTCCATTTTACGGGGTTGAGCTTAAAAACCTATTAAAGGGAGGTTTTTTATTGCCCCTTTCCATAATTAAGGCAAGGGGTATATTAAGGGCGTTTTCTCCTGATATTTTGCTCGGGATTGGAGGATATGTTGCGGGCCCTGTAATAATCGCCGCATATCTATCCCGTGTGCCTGTAGTATTACATGAGCAAAATGTCATTCCCGGCCTTACCAACAGGCTTGGCGGCAGATTTTCAAAAAAGATCTTTATAAGTTTTAAGGGGGCTGAAAGGTGGTTTCCAAAGAATAAGACCATGCTCACTGGCAATCCCGTAAGGGAAGAATTTCTTACGGTTGGCGAATTTAAAAGAGATTTTCAGGCAAATGGCAATAGGCCGTGGAGGATACTGACTATTGGCGGAAGCCAAGGGGCGCGCGCCATAAACAGGCTTGTAAGCGCATCCCTTTCTATACTGGCAAAGAGCGGTATGAAGATTGAAGCAGTCCATCAGACAGGGAAAAACGACATGGAGTATGCCCAAAAGATATATAATGATGCTGCCATAAAGGCAAATGTGGTGCCATTCATAGACAACATGAAAGATGCATATCTTTGGGCAGACCTTGTAATATGCAGGGCAGGCGCCGGGACATGCGCTGAGCTTTCAATTACTGCAACCCCTTCAATACTTATCCCCTACCCTCATGCAGCATCAGGGCATCAGCTTGAAAATGCAAAGGAGCTTCAGGGGGCAGGGGCATCTATTGTGCTTGAGGAATCGCATGTCGGCCCTGAAAGGCTTGCCTCAACAATAGAAGATACGCTGAGGTCTCCTCAGCGCTTAAAGGCAATGAGCGTTGCTGCAAAAAAACTGGCCCGTCCTGACGCTGCAAAGATAGTAGCGGAAGAGATGATTAAGATAATGACAAATAAAGAGACAAATAAGAAAGGATAAAAGAAGATATGTATAGAAAAAACAGGAAACACCATGTCCACTTTATTGGCGTTGGCGGTATTGGCATGAGCGGCATTGCAAGCGTCCTCCTTGAGTTAGGATATAAGGTATCTGGCTCAGACCTTCGCAACTCCTCAACCATAAAGAGGCTAACGGCCTCAGGGGCGTTAATATCTATCGGCCACAGGGCTGATAATGTGCATGGCGCTGATGTTGTGGTAGTATCATCCGCCGTGTCAAAAGACAATGTAGAGCTAAAGGAGGCCAAAAGGCATGGAATACCAGTAATACCGCGGGCGCAGATGCTTGCAGAGCTTATGAGGCTCAAAAAATTTGGCATAGCCGTCTCCGGGACGCACGGAAAGACCTCTACTACCTCCATGATAGGCGCGGCGCTTGAAGAGGCAGGCATTGACCCAACGCTTATAATCGGGGGGCAGGTGCTATCCATTGACACCAATGCCCGCTGGGGCAGCGGGGACTTCCTTGTAGCAGAGGCGGATGAAAGCGACGGGAGCTTTCTATACCTCACCCCGTCCATTGCTGTCGTAACAAACATTGAAGAAGAGCATCTTGATTACTACAAAGACTTAGAGGCAATAAAACGCTCATTTACCTCATTTTTAAATAAAGTGCCCTTTTACGGGGCGTTAATCCTGTGCGGCGACGATGAAAACCTGATGGATTGCGCCACATTCATTAGAAAAAGGGCTATTACATACGGCATTGAAAAGGGAAACTGCATTCAGGCCAGAAATATAGAATATAAAGGCTATGGCTCTGAATTTGAGGTATGGTTTGAAGGAAAATGTTTGGGGGGCATTTCATTAAATGTCCCAGGCCTTCACCATGTAAGAAACAGCCTTGCGGCAGTTGGAGTAGGCATTGAGCTTGAGCTTCCGTTTGAGACAATAGCAAGGGGGCTTGAAAGATATCGCGGGGTAAAAAGGCGCTTTGAGATACTGTATGATTCCAGTGAGCTTACCATTATTGATGACTATGCCCATCATCCAACTGAGATATTGACCACATTAAAGGCGGCACGGGCATGTTTTCCTTCAAGGAGGCTTGTAGTTGCATTTGAGCCCCATAGATATTCACGAACAATGGCGCTTATGCAGGAATTTAAATGTGCGTTTGATGAGGCTGACCGCATTATAATTACGGAAATATACCCTGCAAGCGAAGAGCCAATAGTGGGAATTACAGGAAAAAGGCTTGCAAGGGAGGTTGAGCAATCCTTTGGAAAGATAGTTGACTTTGTTGAAAATACATTTGAGCTTCCAGAATATTTACAGTCAGTTGTAAGGCCATCTGATGTTGTGATAACGCTTGGGGCGGGCAGCATTGGACGAGTGGCTCATAAGATTGTTGAAGCATTAAGCGGCCATAAGATAGAGACAGGCGCATTATAAGCATTACTGGCAAAAAATATGAGAGAGCTGGACGAATTATTTATAAAACATAGCGGCAGCGACCTTATAGTTAAAAGGGATGTCCCATTGGCTCAATATACCTCATTTAAGATTGGCGGAAGGGCAGGGGTATTTATTGAGCCAAGGACAACCGATGCCCTTTTAAGGTGCTTGAGGATATTTTACAATAACGGGGCAAGGCCATATATACTTGGAGGCGGGACAAATGTCCTGATTACAGATAAAGGGCTTCCTTATGTATTGAGCACAAATGGCCTCAAATGGCTTGAGGATGATGGTAATGGGACAATAACGGCTGGAGCAGGGTATTCATTGAGAAATCTTGTATCTTATGCCATAAGGAATTGTCTTGAAGGGCTTGAGCGCATCACAGGCATCCCAGGAAACATTGGAGGCGCAGTTATGATGAATGCAGGCAAAAAACAATACTCTATAGGACAGAAGGTAAAAAGGATTTTGCTTGCAACCCCTTATGGAAAGGCATGGCTGAATAAGGGGCAGATGACTTGGAAATATCGCTGCCTCTCTTTTAAGTCAACTATATATGGCAGTTCAGAAACTGAAAAGGGATTATATGTGATTGCAGGAGCGGAGTTGAAACTATCTAAAAAAAGAGATAATAAGGCATTAAAGGATTATTTTTTATGTGATATAAAGAAGAGGAGGGCAACCCAGCCTGTCGGAAAGCTCAGCGCAGGCTGCATATTTAAAAACCCCGAGCCCGCCCCTGCAGGAAGGCTTATAGAAGAATGCGGCCTTAAAGGCTATCAATACGGCGGCGCTATGGTATCTAAAAAACATGCAAACTTTATAATAAATCATAAGGGCGCATCAGCAGATGATGTAGTATATATTATGAAACATATACAGGAATGCGTATTTAAGAGGTTTTCCATAAGGCTTGAGCCAGAGATAAGGCTTATGGGCATTAGTTTAAATTAGTTTAAGAAAGCAGCTTAAAGGACGATTTTACACAAATGGCTTTCAGAAAGGGCTTACGGCAAAACAGAAAGAGGGGACAAAAGATAAAGGCCGTTTTGAGGCTTATCTCTCTTATTATGCTCATAGTATTTTCAGCAACAGGTGCATATTATGGAATATCTTTTTCTTATGCCTACTTACAAAAAAGCTCAATCTTTTCAATAAGAAACATAGAGGTTAAAGGCATTAAGCGGATAAAGGAGCAATGGGTATTGAATGAAATCCCAGTACGCCTTGGCGATAACCTTATGGCAATAGATAAGGGGGCAATAAGAGAGAGGATATTAAAAAATCCGTGGATAAAGGACGCGGTTATCAGGCCGTCTTTTCCCCATACCCTTTCTATACGCATAATAGAGAGAGCGCCAATATGTTATATGAGAAGCGCTAAAGATTGCTATCTTATTGACGACTCTGGAAAGGTTTTTAAAAGGGCAAAACAGGAGGAAATTACAGGTCTTCTGGAGGTTAAAGGCATTAAGAACATAAAGGCTGGGATATCAGAAGGAAACACAGCGTTTTTAAAGGAGCTTTTAACTCTTATAAGAAAAAAGGGCAAGATGTTATGTGAGCAAAATGTAGAGTCAATAGCCTTAAAAGGGAAACAGTTAATCCTTACCACAAAACGCTCAAAGATACCGCTTATATTTTCTCTTGATGTGCCAATTGCCACCCAGTTCAGGCGTGGCGAAAGGATAATATATCATTTATATTCATCTGGGAAATATAATGAGGTAAAAAAGGTTGAACTGTTTATGGGAAAGGATAAGGCTGTTGCTTATTTGAAAAAGGTATAATCCTATAAACTACCTTAATAGGCATTTGAGAAAACACAGGCTATAATGCAGGGTATAAATTATGAATGAAATGTCAAAGCAAAGAGGGAGCGTTGACGGGGATATAATAGTTGGCCTTGATATAGGGACAACAAAGATATGCGCCCTTGTAGGCATTGCTGACGATAATGGACAGATAGAGGTTATTGGCATTGGCACTCATCCTTCTGTTGGCCTTAGAAAAGGCGTGGTGGTAAATATTGAAAGCACTGTTAATTCCATTCAACATGCGATTGAAGACGCTGAAGAGATGGCGGATTGTGAAATAAGTCAGGTGCTGATTGGCATTGCAGGAAGCCACATAAAGGGCTTTAACAGTCATGGAGTGATAGCTATAAAAGGTGATGAAGTTACGGAAGAAGATGTCATAAAGGTACTGGATGCGGCAAAGGCCGTTGCCATCCCCCTTGACAGAGAGCTTATTCACTGCCTGCCTCAAGAATATATTGTAGATGACCAAGGGGGGATACTGGACCCGATTGGCATGACAGGGGTAAGGCTTGAGGCAAAGGTTCACATAGTAACAGGGGCTGTAACCGCTGCCCAAAACCTCATAAAGTGCGCAAACAGGGCAGGATTAGATGTTGAAGATATTGTGCTGCAGCCCCTTGCATCTGCTCATGCAACGCTGACTGAGGAGGAAAAGGACCTTGGCGTGGCCCTTATAGACTTTGGAGGAGGCACTACTGACCTTGCCATATTTACTGATGGCACAATTAAACATACGAGCGTTCTCGGGCTTGGAGGCAATAACCTTACTAATGACATTGCAGTTGGCCTGAGAACGCCTATGTCAGAGGCTGAAAATATAAAGATTAAATTTGGAAACTGCATAAGCGCCTATGTAAAGCCTGATGAGATGATAGAGGTACCGAGCGTGGGCGGCAGAAAACCGCGGCTTCTTTCCCGTCATATATTATCTGAAATTATTGAGCCTCGTGTTGAAGAGACCCTTTCTCTTCTGGACCAAGAGATAAGACGCACAAAATTTAAGGATTTACTGGCATCAGGCGTGGTTATTACTGGAGGCTCAGCCCTTCTGCCTGGACTTGCGGAAATGGCTGACCAAATATTTGACCTTCCAACAAGGATAGGATTTCCAAAGGGCATAACAGGGCTTACCGAAGAGATTAACGCCCCTCAATTCGCCACTGCCGTAGGGCTGTTATTACATGGGGCTGAAAGGACGCCGAAGAAGAAGTTCAGGATCAGGGATAAAAATATATTTGACAGGGTTGCCAACAGGATGAAATCCTGGTTTGGAATTTAGATAACAACACCATCAACTTATATTTGTTTAAAGTAAAAAAGGGGGTTATATGCCAAATAAAAAAGACATGAATGAAAATATGGGGATTGAGTTCATTGAAAATGAGACTGAATCGCTTTCAGCCCGAATCAGGGTAATAGGGGTTGGCGGAGGCGGGGGAAACGCCGTAAATAACATGATAGAATCAAACTTGAGGGGAGTGGATTTTATTGCCGCCAATACCGATGCGCAGCACCTCAATCGTTCAAAGGCATTAGTAAAGATACAACTTGGACGAAATATAACAAAGGGCCTTGGCGCAGGGGCAAGGCCAGAGGTAGGAAGACAGGCTGCTGAAGAAAGCGCAGATGATATAAGGGCATCGCTTGAGGGGAGCGATATGGTATTTATTACGGCAGGCATGGGCGGAGGCACAGGGACAGGGGCCGCACCTATAATTGCGGAAATAAGCAAAGACCTTGGCGCCCTTACCGTAGGAGTAGTTACCAAGCCATTTCTCTTTGAGGGTAAAAAGAGGAGGGAATTTGCGGAGCAGGGGCTTGAAGAGCTTAAAAAGGTGGTAGATACGATAATTACTATACCAAATGACAGGCTCAAAAACCTTAGTGACAGTAAGACCCCCTTTTTTCAACTGTTTAAAAAGGCGGATGAGGTATTGTATTATGCCGTAAGGGGCATTTCTGACCTTATAGTGGTGCCGGGCTATGTCAACGTTGACTTTGCAGACGTAAAGACCATTATGTCTGAGATGGGACTTGCATTAATGGGAACTGGCATTGCCTCTGGCGAGCGGAGGGCAGTAGAGGCGGTAAGGATGGCAATTGCAAACCCCCTTCTTGAGGACATCACCATAAATGGGGCAAAAGGCATCTTGATGAATATCACTGCAAGCCCTGATGCCCTTTCCTATGATGAAGTTGAAGAGGCATCAAGCCTTATCTACGAAGAGGCGGATGAAGACGCCATTATAATATGGGGGGTTATGCCTGACGAGGGATTAGGAGATGAAATACGGGTTACTGTAATCGCAACCGGGATTGGAAAAGACAATGAGCTTGCCGACAGTGAGACTGAGACTGTTACGAACCTTGACGACCTTTCAAGGGATGGTTTCTATGCTACAAGGAGTGAGACTACAGTGATAAAACTTGAGGAATTAAAGAGGGCAGCGGCCACAGGGGGGACAGCGGCATCAACTCACTCTATTAAAAAGAAAAAGGAGGTATCGCAAATAAAAAGCCTTGAAGAGCTTGATATAAATGAGCTTGAACTCCCAACTTTTTTGCGAAAAAAAGCGGATTAATATAAATTGGGATGGTTTTTCAGTAGCTTTTAACCTTATTATCTGTCTTTTTATTACTTAGTCTTATGTTTATTTAAAAATTGCAGAAATGGATTTACGCCTGTCGATGGCGTTGAAGAGGGAGCAGGAGAGTTCCGCTGCCTCTCTCTCGCCTTCTTTATAGCCTGTAAAAATGGATTTACAGATGAAGAAGCTGGCCTTTTTGGGGGTCTATGAACCGTTGGAGGGCGCTTAACAGACGGGCGTTTGGAAGAGCCCTTATTCCTATGAGCCTTACTGTTTTTAACTGGGGCTGCCCTGCCCTTCTTTTTCCCTTTATTAGAAGACGCCTTCTTATTGACAGACGCCCTTGGCTTTATAGCCCCTTTATTATCCCTTATGGCAGGAGACCTTACAGGGCGCGGCGGAAGCGCCCTTGGAGTTGCCTTTGCAACTGATACCCCCTTCTTTCTCTCCGGCTTCATATCATTGTCAAATATAGGAACTGTCAGCCTCTCTCCATTGCCCCTTAAAAACACCACAAAATCATCGCCTATCTCCATTACCTTATGGCCGTCTAATTCTTCACCGCTTTTAAGGCGCAGCAGCTTTTTCTTCCACAGGTCTTCAGGGACCTTGTGCCTCAATTTTGGATTAATCTTAAAAATAGCAGTCTTATATGAGCCGACATTTATTATCCCGTATAATAGATACTTATCTTTAAAATCATCATCAGCGGCGGCTCCAGCGTCCTGAGATGCGTCAGACTTATTCCTCTCAGCAATGGGTAGAAATATATTCTTTTTTAATAAGAAAGAGCCTGTCGCTCCATTGGCCTGAAAAACAGGAGTTAAGACCGGAAATATTAATAAGACACAGAAAGAAAAAATAAGTTTTCTTTTCATAACAATAGCCTGATAACCCATTTATCTTAATTCAGTAATTGCCTACTACCTACCTACCAATCAATCTATCTATTCTCTTCAAGCATCTTTTTAAGCTCTTTTACCCTGTCCTGAAACTCCATTGTTATGTCATCGGCCTCTTTTCTGCTCTGTATGACATGCGGGGTAATTGCAATAAGCAGCTCTGTCTTTTCCTCTTCAAACCTGTCGCTTCCAAAAAGTTTTCCCAATACGGGCATATCCTTTAATAAAGGCACTCCATTCTTTGTCTTTGTCTTCTGATTTTGCATAAGGCCGCCTATCACAATCGTCTGTCCGTCCTCTGCAATCAGCGTTGTTGTCGCCTTTCTCGTCCTGAAACGGGGAGATGTAATGCCTCCGGTAGACTCGCTTGCGACAGAGCTTACCTCCTGCGTTACCTCAAGCCTTACAAGGCCCCTGTCGTTTATATAGGGCTTTACCCTTAAAATAATGCCTGCATTTCTATACTGAACAGACTGTGTTGTTACGCCGCCGCTTGTCGTTTGGGTGCTTGTAAGAGTCGGGACATCATCGCCTACCTCAATTGACGACTCCTGATTGTCAACAGAAAGTATAGTGGGGCTTGATAATATATTGACGTTTGAGACGCTGCTTATAGCGGTCAATAGCCCGCGCAGGTCCCCTGCCTCTCTAAATATCCCATAGGTAAAGCCTGCAAGGGTCTCACCCAGCGCAGTATCAATTGAGACTGACTGGCCATTAGAGAGGGTAATCACGCCCTCATAACCCTTTCCGTCAAGCATTATCCCCTTATTCTTGATATACCACTCAATGCCATAGCTCGTGTCCTTTGTAAGGCTTATCTCTGCAATAAGCACCTCTATAAGCACCTGCCTCGGGACAATGTCAATCTCCTTTAATACCCTCGCTATGGTCTCATAATCCCTTGGAGTTGCCTTAATTATAATGGCATTATTAACATCGTCAGATATTATCTCAATTTCTCCCATGAGCTTGCCGCTTATATTCTTCGCCTTCTTTGTGCGCCTTACCAGCACCTTCCCCCTCCTTGAGCCTGAGCTGCCGCCGCCATAAAGCTGATTTAAGACTGACACAAGGTCCTTTGCGCTGCCATTCTGGACAAAATACACATAGACTTGCGGCTCTTTTTCCTCTTCCGCCACATCTAACTGCCTGAACCAGCCCTCTACAACAGGCATAAAAGACGGCCACCTCGTCAGCACAAGCACTGAATTTACAGAGTTAAGAGGCAGTATATACATACCGCCCTTATTAAGACCCGACCTTGAATATATACCAGGAGACTTAAATATCTTATTGAGATCGCTTGCGATATCCTTTGCCTCACGATTTTTTGCCTCAAATATCCTCCATTCAACATCCTTGAACGGCGCTATGTCAATGAGTGAGATAATATTTAATATCTTCTCTATAACCTCTTTCGTATCGGCGATGATGATTGAATTTGTGATATTCTCTGGAAATATAACGGCGGAAGATGAAACAAAGCTCCTTACGGAGTTTACCGCCTGAGATGCGCTTATATAAGTAAGCTGAAGGATGGCGATCTGGTCCCCCGGCACAAGCCCCCTCTTGCCGCCGAGAGAAACCAGATTCGTGGCCCTGCCTGAATTAGCCTTTCTCACCACCTTATAGAGATCGTGCCTTGCCTTTGTTATTGAAAGGCCTGACATATCAAGCACATTATTTAAAAGCTCCAGAAGCTCATCTTTTGAATAGTTACCCCTTATCCTGACGCTTATAGTCCCCTTTATAGCAGGGTCAATCACATAATTAAATTCAAGGATATCGCCAAGTATCTCATCAAGAACTGGAATTATATCCATATTGTCAAAGGAAAGGCTTACATATCGCCTCTCTCCTCTGGCTGCCCCATGAAATGGAGAAACAGGCTTAATAACCTCATCTGTGGCGTTCGCCTCCGCATCCGCCTCACTGTTGCCTCCACTATCTGCATCAGAGGCATCAACTGCTCCATTCTTAACCTCTTTTCCAAAGGCGCAAGATAAATGAGGCATAGAGAAAAGCGGAAGCTCATCATTAAAATCAAAAGAAAACATACAGCCTATAAAAAACGCATAAAAATATATAAATATATCTAAAAATCGTCTATTCTTCTTATACATTGTCCCTTTAATCCTCTGGGAATTCACTCTCTTTTATCCTCCTCAAATAAGATAAGGATTGTAAGGTTTAAATTAAAAGGTTAATTTTAATGCCCTAAGCGCTTTCGGGCTTTATATATATGGCCTCTACATCCAACACAACCCTTAAATGGGCCTTTTTACCCTTAATCCATATAACATTCAACCTATAAGGACGAATAAGTTTATGATTATCTTTAAAAAAGCTTAAAAGCGCCACAAAATTCTCTCTATTGCATTTTAGGGTAAAGGTAGCGCGCGCGACATTATAGCTATACCGCCTTCCCTCTGAGCTTGTCTTGTAGGTAAGCACGTCAATCTTATTTTTTTCCATATACTGAATCAGCATATCCTGAAGCTTTGATGCCACAATCTGACCATTTTCACCTGTTAAAAGCCTTGACTTTAAAGAAGAAAGCCTTGAGTTGAGCCTGTTAAGCTCTTTCGTCTGGTCTTGAAGCCTCTTTTTCTCCTTCGCTATAGTTGAAAGCTTTATCTTTAAGGCATTTATTGAGCTGTTTTGGGCCTCTATTTTTTCAGAAATATCCATATAAAAAAGGGCATACCACAATATCCATACGATAATTAGCGCTCCATATCTTACTAAAGGCGAATTTAAGCCTTTTAAGTCCACCATAATCCTGCTGTTTACCCTTTAATCTTACTTCTTTTTTTTATCATCCTTTTTCCTCTCCTGCTTTTTTAATCTGATTTCAACAGAAAACCTCTCCGTGCCGTCAGACGACTTATTTACAGGAGATACCAGCTTTACCTCATCAAAATAACGCGATTTTCTCCATTCAGAAAGTATGGAGACAGCATTTTTTCCCTCAACTGAAAACCGCATTGTCCCGCTGCTCAGGTTAAAATTTTTTACCCAGACATCATCGGGGCTGAGACGGGCAAGTTCATCAAGGACATCCAGAATATTAGGATATTCTTTAAAAAAGAACTCTAAGTCATCAATCTGCTGTTTAATTTGTTTGACTTCCTCTGTCTTTTCTTTAAGCGGGGCTATTGAGCCTTCCACAATAGAACGCCTCTTTTTTAATGAGCTCAAAAGAGAGGCATTTTCCTTATATTGATTATATAATGGCAGACTAATGCCGATCATGGCTGCTGCTGACAGACACGCGACAAGATAAAAGGGCTTTAATCTCAACTTTATCCTTATAGGACGCCTCCTTGGGCCATGAAGCGATACAGGCGTAAACAAACGTGAGCATACGGCAGCCGTCATAGCCGCCATCATCTCAAAGGAACGCCCTTTTAATGCGTCTTTATCCTTTAATAAGGGAAAAAGCCTTTTACATAACGGGTGCATACTGAATTCAGGGCATATCTCATCATAAGAGAGAGCAAAAAAGGCAATACTATCATCCTTATCTGCCCAATCAGGTCTTATCTTTTTGATATACTCTATAAGCTCCTCTTTTAATTTAACAGCGTTTAAATCTGACGACTTTATCCTGATAGAGCCCTCCCAGCATTCTTTCCCATGAAAAGAGAGCGCAAGCCCGTTATTTGAGGGATAACACAAGACAAACCGCCCTTCCTGCTGCCCCTGCTCCATCTCCCTTGCAACAGTATCAAATACGATGCTGACAGGGCAGATAAAAGAAAGCGACTTAGAGTGCCCTGCGGCATTCAAGACATTTAATATGCTGTCTATCTTCGTCTTTTGACAATAGAGCAGGAGGGCGGTTGTAATCCCATCTCTTTGAAATATGTGAACATCATAGGCAATATGCTCTACGGGAAGGTGGCAGTGCATCTTGAGGCTCATGGAAATGCTCTGTCTTGCCTCATTAGGGGAAAGGGATGGGAACTTTATCTCCCTTATAAATACCTCGTCTCTTGGCAGGGCAATTCCAATCCTTCGCTTTCTTGATGGAGAAAAATTTGACAATATATCGCTTAGTTGAGCATCGATAGAAGGCGGGGAGGCCTTAGAAAACAAACGAATAGAATCAACCTCAGGATACGGCCACTTACCGCTGAAACACGCTGCCTCTACAGAGTTTTTACCTATATATATTCCAAGATATTCCCTTTTCATTTATGAGAATGATTGATAATTGGAAAATGAGATATTTTCAAGAGGCAATCTATGTCCCCTTTATGAGTATAAATACGCCTATCGCTATAAAGCCGGTGCCGGCTATTGCCGTGATAAGCCTCCTTGGAAGGATGGATTCAATAACAGCCCCTCCAACAACCCCTAATAAGGCGGCGCAGGAAAGGGCTAATGACGCGCTTAAAAATATCATAGGCCTTGAATACTCCCCTTTTGCGGAAAAAAGCATGGTGGCGAGCTGGGTCTTATCCCCTATCTCTGCCAGAAATACCGTTAAAAATATCGTCCAAAATGCCTTCATTTCCCTGATAGTTACAAAAAAACAGTATGCCTAAATCCTAAATCCTGCAATTGGCGAGTTCGCCCAATTTACTCTACTATGTAGCCTGTCTCCTCTCCTTCAGGATATGGGCTATAAGCCCTCCATCCCTTATAAGCGCCTGCATAAATTCTGGTATAGGCTGCGCCCTATAAATCTTATCTTTTGTAATATTTTTTATGACGCCGTCATCGGCATTGACCTCAATCTCATCGCCTTCATCAATATCTTCAGCGGCCTCATAAGACTCAAATATGGGAAGCCCCATATTAAAGGCATTCCTGTAAAATATCCTCGCAAAGGTCGGGGCGATCACGCACGACACCCCGCTTGCCTTAATTGCAATAGGGGCATGTTCCCTTGAAGAGCCACAGCCAAAATTCCTGCCCGCAACGATTATATCCCCTTGTTTGACCTTAGTGGGAAAATCCTTGTCCGCATCTTCCATACAGTGCGCGGCAAGCTCTTTGGGGTCAGAAGTATTGAGGTATCTTGCAGGGATAATCGCATCTGTATCAATATTTTCGCCAAATTTCCAGACGCTTCCTCTAAAAATCATATTACATTCTCTCCTTTCAATGTCTTTTTAAAAGCATCCTTATTACCTAATCTTAAACTTTTTCCCCCATTCCCGCTCAATATCCCGTTTTTTAACATCAGAACGCTTGTCATACTGTTTTTTCCCCTTCACAAGCGCCAGTTCAACCTTTGCCTTTCCATTCTTAAAATATATTTTAAGGGGGATAAGGGAATAACCCTGCTGCAATATTCGCCCCATAAGCCTTTTTATTTCTTTTTTATGCAATAAGAGTTTTCTTGGCCTTGATGGGTCAATATTTACATGCGTTGAGCAGTGTTTATAGGGAGATATATGGACATTATAGAGCCATGCCTCCTCCTGCCTAAAGATTACATGAGAGTCTGACAATAAATTTGCATGCCCTTGTCTTAATGACTTTACCTCTGGGCCCAATAAGACTACGCCAGCCTCTATTGTCTCTTTTATATGATATAAATGATATGCCTTTCTATTTTGACATACTGTTTTTATATAATCAGACACTCTTTACTTATCTCCTTTTATGACTGTCCAGAACCTAATGGATCGATTCCTAAAAAGCATATCATTTTTATGGTAATGACTTTAACTCAATATTTCTATTTAAAAACGGATGAGTAGGGGCACGTTGCAACGTGCCCCTACCTGCTGAAAATTTTAGTTCCGGTCGATAGAAATAC
>JALWQB010000235.1 GCA_026994795.1 Deltaproteobacteria bacterium | reverse complement strand
CTTTATCCTGTCATTTACTGCTTCTCTCATCCCTTCAACCGACACTGGCTTAGGGGCGTCTAACAGGCCATATATGTCATCTACTGACTTTGTAAGGGGCCTTAGTATTATCTGCCTGTCATCAGTCAGTATAAGCTCTAATTTATCGCCAGTTTTAAGGTTAAGGGCGTTTCTCATCGGTTTTGGTATTACGATTTGCCCTCTTGCACTGATTGTAGTTAGCATCTTTCTTTACCTTTTCATCTTATCTATTTATTTTAAATAAAAATAAGACAGTTTCTCCTTAGCTCAGATAACCACAATATATAGTAGGAGGGGGCAGGAGAAAAAACTTACGCAGCATCTATCACTTCCATGTATGTCTTAAAGTCCATGTCAAATGTTACAATCAGATTGATTTTTTCAACCCTTGCCCCCTTTATAAGAAGGGCGTCATTAAAGCTCAAGCGTCCCTGGCTTTCTATGGTTATTTCTGCTATTTCATTAAAATTTCTAATCATATAAAGAGAAAAACGAACAAATTTATTAAATTTTTCCATTAAAATTTTTGCATAACGCTCATAGTCAAATTTCCACTCTTTAGCCCTTCTTGCTAAGACTGAAAGGGTCTCGGCAAGCACTATATCAGTTACCACTGGCAGTATCTCTTCAGAGTGTTTTTCAAGTATCTTGACCGCCATAGGGTGATGAATGTCTTTTTTGCACATAAGAGCCACTATAAAACTTGTATCAAGAAGGGCCTCTTGCATTATATCTCCTCTGCGTCCTTTAGGGCATCTCCTCCTGCTGGCACAATCCCTGTTATATCTTTTATGGATTGCCATACCTTGAGCGGTCTGGTCTCAAGGCTGAGTCCTGTCTCAATGAGCCTTATGATAGTCTTGTTTACATTCTGCTCCATCCAGAAAGAGGCGTTTTTAACCTGTTCGTAAAGGTCGGGTGGGAGCAGTATAGAAATTTTTTTTACATCAGACATCCCATATACTCCTAAATTCAGATTATCAGATAATCTGATTATAAAATTGTTTTTATATCTGTCAACTTCTTTGTCGCCGTTTTCATAGAATATGACGACAAAAGGTGCCGGCCTTGCAGAATTAGAGACGGTTAAAAGCCAGGGGAATAGTCATAGTCAGGCTCGGTCAGGTCTCTTACCTGCTCTTTAAAAAAATCCTCTATACCTCTCCATGCCCTATCATCAAGTTTAACTCCATGTGCGATATGTATTTGTTCATCCCTGCAATCTTCAAAATAAATCAGGGCCTTCATAGGAATTGCAAACCATGTGTCATCCAGAGAATATTTCTCTTGGATGAGCGAAAATATGTCATTGAGGTCAAGGTCATGTATTTTCATCAGAAAGTGAAGGTCAAAAAAATCCTTTTTAGCCCCCCTCTGGCATATTGCAATGACCTTTGATGCTGCAATGTCTTCATCTGTTGCAATGTCAAGATGCTTTCCCTCAATAGTAACTTTCTCAGGGGGGGTGAGCAATTTGTAAGGATACGTAAACCATGAGCAATGCACTTTGTTTATTAGAGCTTTGACAGTATTGGCCTGATAGGTGAGCATGTCCCCTTTTAATGCCTGCAACTTTTTAAGAAACGCCATAGACGCAAAATCTCCGGCATCAGGATACGAAAAGAAGTCAAAATCCTCTGAAACCCTATGGGCATGGCGGATAGCAAGGGCCGTGCCTCCTGTAAGGTAAAACCCTTCAGTAAGGCCAGATGTTACAAGCTGTTCTAAAGTTTTTCTTTGCTGCCCTGTCAATTTCTCCATCATCTATCTCCAGAATGAGCTTCCAGAAGGCTAAATTTTCCCTTTTAAATCTGTGGATATTGTTAAGAAAGACCGCTTTAAGCTCGTCTTTGGGGTGGTCTTTTATTACGCTGCGGGGATGGTCCCACAACATACGCCTTATAAGAAGCTCAAGCGCTGAGTTGCATCCATCCCAGTTGAAATTGCGTTTTCCCATAAGATATAACATATCATCAAGGCATTAAAAAGCAAGCCATGTCCCAATAAAGCGTCATGTAGAAAGCAGCCTTACTTGTCCACTTGTCCCCCTTTTCTAAGGCTGCTTGCACCGCCTTCTTAAATATCCTCTGAGAACTAAAATAAAGCCCGTCACGGGCTTTTGTGGGCTTGCCCTATGCCTTCCCCCCCTATATTATACCCCCTATGTGTCTTCTGAAAACGCCATTAAAACGGCTTTAAAAGCCCTGATTTTTTTATCCTGATATTGCCCCATTAAGACAGGCGATATAAAGGGACTTTTTGTCCCAGGGGCCTCATACGCCAAGAGGGTCAATCCTCTCAATCCAGTTTACAGAGTCAAAATCCCTGTCTGAGGAAAATAAAAACTTCATATTGAATTTTCTCATAGTTCTTACGATTAGAGCATCTTTTCCAAAAAGACCATATTCACTCATAATAGGAATAACCTGATACACATCTTCTTTTCCCACAGGTTCTATGTTTAAATTGAGAGTGTCCAGCATTTTTTTTACTTTTTCAAGCTCTGGCGCAATTTCAATGACTTCTCTTTTGTTTGTCCTGAGTTTTGCTATAGTCTTTTTCTCAAACCCCCTGCTTTTTGCCCTCAACACCAGCACCTTGAAAAAAATTTCATCTACTATACCAGCATTTGTTACAAATCTAATAGACGAATTAGGCCCGCAAGCCATCCTGAATATTTCATCAGCTTCTGGCGATGTCATACCTTCAAGAAAATAGATGACGGCATTTGCATCAAGAAAAAGCTTTCTGCCTCTTAATTTATTGATGTTATTCATAAATTATCTCATGATTTTCAGTTATTTTTTTTACTTCTGATGGAGGGTCATCAAAAATTCTTCTGAAAGACATTATGGGAGAATTGCAGCT